>CACWOG010000001.1 GCA_902762455.1 uncultured Bacteroidia bacterium
AAGGATTCGTCATTGTCACCTACCCCGAGGCGGTGATGGAAAAGGTGATTCGCACACGCGAACTTACTCGCAATACCTTCAATGTGGCTGTCGGCGATGAGCTGTCTATGGAAAAGCTTATCGATGTGCTCAACGACTGGAATTTCAGTCGCGACGACTTTGTGTTCGAACCGGGCAGTTTTGCAGTGCGCGGAAGCCTAATCGATGTGTTCTCGTATGGTGCCGAAAAGCCATACCGTATCGATTTCGACGACGACAAGGTGGAGAAAATCCGCGAGTTCGACCCCGAAACACAAGGCTCTACCGAAAAACTGCGCAAAGTGCGTATCATTCCCAACATCTACGACAAACAGACCGTAGAGGACAGGATTTCGATTTTCGAATTTATAAATCGCGACTTTGTGCTCTGGGTGGATTCTCCCGACTATGTAATCGACAGTATAGAAAAGAATTACAAGCTTGCCGAGACTCGCTACAGTGAAATTTCGGAAAAAGAAATCCTCGACGAGGATACCTATATAATAAATCCGCAGTCGAACCTTATCGGCAAGGAAGAGTTTGTTGCCGAGGCAAAAACGCGTGCCATTGTGGAGATGTCGTCGCGGTCGTTTTTTGATGCTACCGACGAGATACATTTTTCCACCGAGCCGCAGCCTGCTTTCAGCAAGCAGTTCGACCTGCTCATTTCCAACCTAAAGCAGAATTCAGAAAACGGTTTCACGACCTATATTTTTAGCAACAACGACAAGCAGTTGCAGCGTCTGCGCGACATTTTTGCCGACAAGGGCGAAAATCCCGACTTCGTTGGCGTGAATGCTTCTCTGCACGAGGGTTTTGTTGATAACGACACCCGCACTTGCGTATATACCGACCATCAGATTTTCGAGCGTTACCACCGATATTCCACCAAGAGCATTTCGAAGGCAAACGCACTTACATTACAGGAAATTAAGGAGTTGCATCCGGGAGACTACATTGTTCATGTTGACAATGGCATCGGACGCTTCGTGGGCTTGCAGAAAATCAACCACAACGGGCGTATGCAGGAGGTTGTCACGCTGGCATACGGCGAAAACGACTTGCTCTATGTGAACATTCACTCGCTGCACCGAATTTCAAAATACCGCGACAAGGATGGTGAACCGCCTGTGATTCATCGTCTTGGCTCGGGGCATTGGAAACGACTGAAGGAGCGTACCAAGAAGAATATCAAGGATATAGCACGCGATTTGATTTTGCTTTATGCAAAACGGCGCGAGCAGAAGGGCTTTGCATTTTCGCCCGACTCGTATATGCAGGTCGAGCTGGAATCGTCGTTCATGTACGAGGATACGCCCGACCAGAGCAAGACTAACGAGCTGATAAAGGCCGATATGGAATCGGAAGTGCCGATGGACCGCCTTATCTGTGGCGATGTGGGTTTTGGCAAGACCGAACTTGCTATCCGCGCGGCTTTCAAGGCTGTAGTCGATGGGAAGCAGGTGGCTGTGCTGGTGCCGACAACGATTCTCGCTTTGCAGCACTACCAGACATTTTCGGAGCGACTGAAAAATCTTCCTGTGACGGTTTCCTACATCAGCCGCCTGAAATCGGCGAAGGAAATCCGCGAGACGCTTGCCGACCTAAAGTCTGGCAAGATAGATATTATTATAGGTACACATAAACTTGTTGGCAAGTCGGTGGAATTTAAGGACTTGGGCTTGCTGGTTGTCGATGAGGAACAAAAGTTCGGCGTATCGGTGAAGGAGAAAATCAAGCAGATGAAGGTCAACATCGACACGCTTACGCTTACCGCCACTCCTATTCCGCGAACCTTGCAGTTTTCGCTCATGGGTGCCCGCGACTTGTCGGTGATAACAACGCCACCGCCCAACCGCCAGCCGATTGCAACCGAACTTCACGCCTTCAACAACGATGTTATCCGCGAAGCAATCTACTACGAGGTCGGACGCAACGGACAGGTTTTCTTCGTCCACAACCGCATACAGAATATCTACGAGGTTCAGAACCAGATAGCTAAGATTTGTCCCGAGGTGAAAACAGTCGTTGCTCACGGGCAGATGGACGGCGAGGAACTGGAGAAGATTATCCTCGACTTTATGCGCGGCGACTACGATGTGCTAATCAGTACCTCGATTGTCGAAAATGGAGTTGACATTCCAAACGCCAATACCATAATAATAAATAATGCCAATAATTTTGGTCTCAGCGACTTGCATCAGCTTCGCGGGCGCGTTGGACGAAGCAACCGCAAGGCTTTCTGCTATCTGCTCACACCACCTATCGACCTGCTCACACCCGATGCACGCCGTCGTCTGAAGGCAATCGAGGAGTTTTGCGAACTTGGCAGCGGAATAAACATCGCCCTGCAGGATTTGGACATTCGCGGAGCTGGAAACATCCTCGGAAGCGAGCAGTCGGGCTTCATTGCAGACATCGGTTTCGAGACCTACAACAAGATTTTGAACGAGGCTATCGACGAGCTGAAAGAAACTGAGTTCCACGATGTTTTCAAGGACGAGGAAGGCGAACACACGCCAGTGTTGCGCGATTGCTACATGGAAACCGACCTCGACCTGATGATTCCCGACTATTACATATCGAGCACCTCGGAGCGCATAAAATTGTACCGCCAGATGGACGAACTGAAGGACATGCAGGAGCTGGAAAAATTCCGCGATATGCTTGTTGACCGCTTTGGCAAGATTCCAGACGAAACCGAAAAGATGTTCGATATGGTAAAGCTACGCTGGATGGCGGTACGGCTTGGTTTCCAAAAGATTGCCATTAAGAATGGCGTTTTCCTCGGCTATTTCCCGCAGGACCAGAAGTCTGACTATTATTCGTCGAAGCTATTTATTTCAATTCTGCAGTTCGCTCAGAACAATCCCCGCAACCTCACCATCAAGCAGCATAACGACAGGCTGATAATGCGATTGGAAGGAATAAGCAGTCTGTCACAGATTGTTGATTTTGTGAAGAGGATGGAAACCGAAGTAACCGAAAACAAACAATTTAATCCTTAAATCATCGAATTATCAAATCGTCAAATTATCGAATTATTAAATCTTTCTAAACAATTTGTACAATCGTGCCATGGCGCGATTTTCAGAAACCTAGAAACTTATAAACGTGAAACATTTAAACTTAGAAACTTAAAAAACCAGAAACATTCAACCTTATGAAAATAATAACATTCAATCTCAACGGAATTCGCTCTGCAATTGCAAAAGGTTTGTACGAATGGGTGGAAGCTCAGTCGCCAGATGTGTTGTGCGTGCAGGAAACAAAGGCTCAGCCCGATCAGATAGACATACTGAAATTCAAGGAGATGGGTTATAATGCCTACATTTTTTCAGCCGAAAAAAAAGGCTACAGTGGGGTGGCAATCTTTACTAAAAAGGAACCCGACTTTGTGAAGGCAGGCATTGGCATTCCCGAATTTGATGCCGAAGGTAGGTTGCTTCGCGTTGATTTTGGTGATGTTACAATTATAGACTCGTATTTCCCGTCAGGTACTATGGGCGATGTGCGTCAGGATGTGAAGATGAAGTATCTTGATGCCGTTCAGAAGTTTATAGACGAACTGAAGAAAGAGCGTCCAAACATAATCCTTGCTGGCGATTATAATATCTGCCATAAGGAAATTGACATCAGCAATCCGCAGAACAAGAAGGGCGTGTCGGGATTTTTGCCCGAGGAACGCGAATGGATAACCAATTTCCTTGCAAGCGGTTTTGTCGATTCGTTGCGCGTGTTCAATACCGAAGCCGAGCAATACACGTGGTGGAGCTACCGCAGCGGAGCCAAAGCCAAGAACTTGGGTTGGCGTATAGACTACCAGATGGTTTCGGAACCACTGGCATCAAGGTTGAAGTCGGCAAGAATCTTCCCCGAAGTGCAGATGTCAGACCATTGTCCGTACCAGATTGAAATAGAATAAGAACCGTACCCAGATTCGCACACTGAGCGTAGTCGAAGTGTAAGTCGAAAGGCTGCCGAAGTAAGCCTAGTCGAAGCCACTAATAAATAATAAACATTATGTCTATATCCCTATTCACTCGTTTCCCCAATCCGTTTCTCAAAGGAATACGGAGAGTGAAAGGTGTAGGCAAGGTCGTCTATATCACATTCGACGACGGACCAACTCCCGATGTCACCGAACAAATCTTGGAGGTTCTTGACAAGTATTCAGTTAAGGCTAGCTTTTTCTGCTGCGGACAGAATGCCGATGCCAATCCGGGACTATTGAAAAAAATTGCCGATGAGGGACATACTATCGGTTACCATTCTTATTCTCATAAAGATATTCTGAAGACAAAGCCATCGGAGTGGATTGCCGATGTGGAGCGGAAGTCGGCCTTGTCGGATGTTAAGTTGTTTCGTCCGCCGTACGGACGTATCTTGTTCCGTCATTACCGCAGGCTGAAGTTGAAATACAAGTTTGTGTTCTGGGATGTAATGTCCTACGACTATGATGTTACGCGTTCCCCCGAATCAATAATGTCGTTATTGGAAAAGTCGGTGCGCGAAGGTTCGGTTGTCGTTTTTCACGATAAGGGAAAGTGCAAGGAAAACACGTTGGCGGTATTGCCACAGTTTATAGAGTTGATGAAATCAAAGGGATATTCGTTTGGAGTTCTGTAGGCGGATAGTCGAACAGGCTCAAAGTCTTGCGGTCTTACAGTCTGTTAGCCTGTTAGCCTTCTAGCCCGTTAGCCTAATAGTACGAATTATAAATATACAGCACCGACCCTTGGTAATCAGTTGTGTATTGCAACGGTGTGTATTTTGATGGTCCGCTGACAATGTTTCCGTCGTTAAGGTTGAATTTCGAGCCGCATACAGGGCATTCGAGGAATAGTCCTGTAGAATCTACGCTAAGTATTGCGTCGTTTGTTCGCGGGTGGTGCGGGCAGGCGCGGTCGAAGGCTACCCATTCATCCGGACCTGTGCATGCAACTACTATTCCCTTGTATCCTTGCTTATCTATATATAGGTAATTGCCTGGTGTTTTAAGTGCCATGTGCGATGGCATGTCGGGATATAGCTGGACGTTCACATAAACGTATGGTACGTATTCCTCTCTGTCGCAGGACGGATTTATTCCGATTGCAAGCAGCAGAATTGAAATTATTATTATCTTTGGCAGCAATTTCATGATATACTTATTTAATAATTGAACATGGCAAAATTAATTAAAATTGTTATCCAAGTATTTTTGATGGCAATAATTTTTATTCCCAATTATTCAACCGCGCAGGTTAACTATACGGCAAAAAAGGATAGGCATGCCGAATCTATTGATAGACAAGAGGAACGGCGGATAGAACACTCCAGAAAGGCCAACGAGAGAAAGAAGGCTGAACTTCAACGGCAAAACCAGAGAGAGCAGGAGAAGAGGAAGCACAATGCTCAGAAGCAACAGCATAAGTTGCAGAAATATAGTATGGAGCGAGACATAAAGTCGCGAAGAGTGAAGAGGAAAGATGAAAAGCCAACGCCCGAAGAACGCCTTGTGATGAAAATTGAAAAACAGAAAGCAAAGGAAGATGCAAAGAAGGATAAGCTTGCCGAAAAGGAGCGTAAAAAGATGCTGAAGTCTTATCATAAAAAAGTTAGCGGAGCAGGCAAGGATGTCGCCAGTCGCAAGAAAGTCTATAAGCGCATGAAGAAGTCGAAGCGCATTGCAAACAAAAATAATAAGAGGTAGTAGTATTACTATTCCGTTAACTTACTAACAAAAATATTTGTTGATAACGTGCTGACTTACAATATAGTGTGTCGGGCTTGTTAATTTTTCAGAAAAAAAAAGCAAAAAAGTTGTTAAGAAAAGAAAAAGTGTAGTAATTTTGAAGCCCCATTTTATTTGGGGAGATATAAGTAGTAAGTAAGTAAATTTTTATTATGTTACGAAGAATACAATTGTTGATTATTACACTCTTAGCGAGTGTGGGATTGTTCGCTCAATCAGGTACTTTAAACGGTACGGTCATTGATGCGTCAACCAACGAACCTGTTCCTTTCGCCAATGTTTCCATCGAAGAGAACGGCAATGTCGTTACCGGTGGTATGACGGATTTTGACGGTAGGTTTAGTATCAAGCCGATTAAAGCCGGCAAGTATGATGTTTCTGCATCGTATATTGGTTATGGTACGGTAAAGTACTCTAATGTACAGATTACAGCTGGTCAGATTACTTTCCAGAACTTCAAGCTGAAGCCCGAAGCAGAAATGCTTGCCGAGGTTGAAGTTATCGAGTACAAGGTTCCTCTTATCCAGAAAGACCAGACCCAGTCGGGTGGTACTATGACATCGGAGGACATCTCAAGAATGAACGCACGTTCGGCAGACGCTGTTGCAGCAACAGTCGGCGGTGTTTACTCGGAGGATGGTTCTGTAGGTAGTATTAGAGGTTCGCGTTCCGAAGACGTTGTTTACTATGTTGACGGTGTCAAGGTTCGTGGTTCCAGCAGCGTTCCTAAGTCGGCAATCGAACAGGTATCTGTAATCACCGGTGGTGTTCCTGCTCAGTACGGTGATGCTACAGGTGGTATCATCAGCTTGACCACAAAGGGCCCTGCTTCAGAATTCTGGGGTGGTGCCGAAGTCCTTTGCTCTGTCGAAGGCTACGGATACAACCTTGCAGGTCTGACCTTGTCGGGTCCTATCTGGACAAAGACCGATGCAGAAACCAACCGCAAGAGAACCATTATGGGCTTTATGGTTTCGGCAGAAGGTGCTTACATCCTCGATGGCAGCCCATCAGCAGTAGGTGAGTGGAGAGCTTACGATGATGTAAAGGAGGAAATGACCAACAATCCTCTTCGCCTCGTAGAATCAGAACAAGGTGCTGTGGTTTATCAGAATACCTTATATTTAAAGGACGACTCATTCTACAACAAGAGAAGAAGAAGTGATGCTACCAATATGAACCTTAATATTGCAGCAAAGATTGATATTGCTCCTATCAGGGACTTGGACATTACTTTCGGTACCAACATTTACCTTGCTAATGCTAGAATGTACTCAAGGTCGAATTCCTTGTTCAACTCCGAGAACAACGGTCGCCAGAAATATGGTAGCTACCGTATGTACGGACGTTTGACCCAGAAGTTCAGAAGCAATGATGATGAAGATTCCGAAAAGAAGGCATTCTTGAGAAACCCATACTATACCATTCAGGTGGACTATACTATGGTTCGTTCTCAGTCGGGTGATGTAAATCACTGGGACAACTACTTTGATTATGGTTATGTTGGCAAGTTCGACATTACACCTAATAAATATTATTCATGGGCAGAAGATACCGTTACTGGTTTGACAGGTAACTGCATGGAAACTTTCTACTATCAGGTTGATGAATTCAATGGCGGTAGCTTGAATCCTGCACTTGCAACTTACACCAACCAGTTCTACGACTATATGGGAAGCAGCTTCCCTATAATGTATAAGGAATATATACAGATGTATGGCGGTTTGCTCAATGGTGAAGGCCCATCTTCAATTTATGGTATGTGGCAAGTTCCAGGTGTTCCTTATGGATCTTTCTCGAAGTCTGATGCAACGCAGTTGAGGGTTTCTGCAAATGCAGCTGCCGACCTTGGCGGTCATGAAATCAGTCTAGGTTTCGAATTTGAACAGAGAAAAGACTCTTACTTCGGAATCTCTGCCTATGGTCTGTGGGGTCTGGCAAGAAGCCTTACCAACAGCCACATAGAGGAAATCGACAAGACCAATCCTATTGTATATAGGGACGACAACGGTATGTTCCTTGATACTATCGACTATCCAAGAATTTACAATGCTTCTACCCAGAAGAGATTCGATAAGCATTTGCGCGAGGCATTAGGCTATGCTGTTGATGGAACCGACTGGATTAACATTGATTCATACGATCCAAGTACATTCGATATCAGTTGGTTTAGTGCCGATGAACTTTTCAACCAAGGTTCAAGCTATGTTTCTTACTATGGTTATGACTATGTAGGTAATAAGTTGAACTACAAGCCGACTTTTGAAGACTTCTTTACTAAGGATGCTGATGGCGACGGATTCCTTGACAGACCGATTGCACCATTTGAACCTACTTATATGGCAGGTTATATTCAAGATAAATTTGCATTTAAGGATCTTATCTTTAATGTAGGTGTACGTATTGACCGTTATGATGCCAACCAGAGTGTATTGAAGGATCCATATACATTACATAATGCATATACAGTTAGTGATAAGCAAGTTGATCTTATCGGATCTACGAATCATCCAGGTAATATTAGCGATGATGCTGTAGTTTATGTTAACGATATTAATAATCCTACCGAAATTACTGGTTACCGTATCGGAAGCGTTTGGTATAATGCAAATGGTTTGGAAATCGACAATCCTAATTCAATTCAAGGTGCAAATGGTATTTCTCCTTACCTTGTTGATCCGAATGAAGAGCTTAATGCTTCTGCATTCAAGGATTATCAGCCGCAGGTTGTTGTAATGCCTCGTATTGCATTCTCATTCCCGATTTCCGAAGACGCTTTGTTCTTCGCACACTACGACATCTTGTCGCAACGTCCTCAGGCTGGCGGACAGTTGAGCCCGACTGAATATATGTATATAAGACAGCTTGGAACATCTACGATTAATAACCCTGATCTAAAGAGTGAAAAGACCATCGATTATGAATTAGGTTTCCAACAGAAACTTGGAAATACTTCTTCGTTGAAGATTTCGGCTTTCTACCGTGAAATGCGTGATAAGTTGCAGACCATCTCCGTTTATGGCGCATATCCTGTTACTTACTATACTTTGGGTAACATCGACTTCGGTACTGTACGAGGCTTCACCCTTGCATACGACTTGAGAAGAACCGGTAACATTACCTTGAGAGCAAACTACACATTGCAGTGGGCTAAGGGTACTGGTTCAAGCTACGATTCAGGCGCTTCAATCGTTAAGTCCGATAATCCTAACTTGAGAACCATCCTTCCTTTGGATGTTGACCAGCGTCATAACTTCCAGATTGTTCTTGACTACCGTTTCGGTGGCAAGGCTGACGGAACTCCATACAACGGTCCTAAGATTAGAGGTAAACATATACTTGCTAATACTGGTGTTAACTTCACTATCGTTACAGGTTCTGGTACTCCTTATACTAGAAGAACAGAACCATCTAATGGTGTTATCATCGGTTCTTTGAATGGCGCAACAAAGCCGTGGAGAACAAAGGTTGATATGAGTGTTTCAAGGGACATCAGAATCAGACTTGCAAAGGCTAAGGACGAAGGTTCGAAGGAAAGATATGGTAACCTCAGAATCTCTCTTGATGTAAGCAACCTTCTAAATTCGAAGACCCCGATGTATGTTTACTCATACACAGGTAATGCAGGAGACGATGGTTACTTGAACTATGCAGATTACCAGACATTGATTGCTTCGCAGACAGATGAGGCTGCATTCAGGAACTTCTATGCAATGTACATCAATTCACCGGGATATTATATGTTGCCTACAACTGTAAGATTAGGTGTTAGTTTCTCATTCTAATTTTTAATAAAGAAATACAATTATCACGATATGAAAAGTTTAAATAAAATAGTATTTGTAGTAATACTTGGTCTTTGTTCAAGTTATGCCTTTGCTGACAAGTGGGCGGGAACAGTAAATGTTACCCCAGTTGCTAAGGCATCAGGTGGATGTGAATCTGCAAGAACTTCCACCGATTTGGGTTTGAACAACGTAGTAGCAAGAGTTCACACCGGTGGTGATATGTGGTGGGACTTGCAAGGCAAAGCTAAATACGAAGTGCCAAAAGGTGGTGGTGTTCATGCCTTGTATTGTTCTGCTATATGGGTAGGTGGAAAGGATGCTAATGGTCAGTTGAAACTTGCAGCCCAGCGTTATCGTCAGGTCGGTATCGACTATTGGCCTGGTCCTCTGATTATATCAGGTGCAGAAATAGCTTCAGTTTCTGCTGATATTTGCCGTCAGTATGATAGGCATTTCAGTTTGTCAAAGCAAGATGTTAAGGATTTTAGAGACTGGTATAATTGTAATATTGATCCTGAATGTACACCTAATCCGGAATATGTAATTCCTGATATTATTCGTGATTGGCCAGCTCATGGTCCAGTTGGCGGGTATGATTACAATCTCGCTCCGTTCTATGATATGGATGGCGATGGCTATTACGATTGCAATAGAGGTGATTTCCCTTATTTCGAGTTTGCTAACGAAGGAATTACTGAAGACCCCGACTGTTTAAGACCGCGTGGACAGGCTGCACGTCTTTTCGGTGACTATACAATGTGGTGGGTATATAATGATAAAGGTAATATCCACACAGAAACAGGTGGCGCTGCTATCGGTTTCGAATTCAGGGCTCAGGCATTTGCTTTCCAGACCAACGATGCTTTGAACGATATGACTTTCTACAACTACAGAATTATCAACCGTTCTACCTATACTTTATATAATACATACTTTGGTATATTCGTCGATGGCGACTTAGGTTATGCAAAGGACGATTATACAGGTTGTGATGTTCAGCGTGGTCTCGGTTTCTTCTATAATGGTGATGATAATGATGAAAATGCAGAAGGTACCAATGGATACGGTGCTCAGCCACCTGCTGTAGGTATTGACTTTTTTGAAGGACCTTATCAGGATCCGGATGGAATGGATAACTCTACAAGTTATAAGGAAGTTTCTGGAAAGAAGGTATTGGATTGTAATTTGGGCGATTTCAAGAATGGTAATATCAATGGCTTGAACTTTGGCGATGGTACTGTTGATAACGAACGTTGGGGTATGAGACGTTTTATTTATTTTAACAATACCAGCACAAGTGGTGACGATCCAAAGACTGACCCAAAGACTGCAATTGAATATTATAACTTTATGTTAGGTTATTGGAAGGATAATAAGCCTCTGCTTTATGGCGGTGACGGTTATACTGTATCTCTCGGTGCAGACCCTTCGCAGCCAACTAATTTCATGTTCCCTGGAACTTCTGATATATGCGGATGGGGACAAGATGGTATTGTTAGGGAAAATTGGACTGAAGAGACAGAATCTAATCCTCCTTATGACAGACGTTTTATTCAGGCAGCAGGTCCTTTTACTTTGACTCCTGGTCAAGTAAATGATATTACAATTGGTGCTGTATGGGCAAGAGCAACATCCGGTGGTGCATACGCTTCGGTTGAAGCTGTAAAAGTTGCCGACGATAAGGCTCAGATACTTTTCGAAAACTGCTTCCGCGTTCTTGATGGTCCAGATGCTCCAGAACTAAATATTGTTGAACTTGACAGAAAACTTATTTTCCACATTTACAACAAACCAAGTTCTAACAACTACCTTGAAGGCTATTCAGAAAAGGATCCTTCGATGTTCTGTGGAGATCCAGATGTTAATCCTTGCGACCAGTACTACTATTTCCAGGGTTATCAAGTATTCCAGTTTAAGGATGCTTCTGTATCTATGACCGATAGGTATGACGGAAACAAGGCTCGTCAGGTATTCCAGTGTGATATTAAGGATAATGTTTCAAAACTTGTTAACTATACCTGGTCTGATGATTTGGAAGCCAATATGCCTGTATTGGAAGTAAGTGGAAACAACCAGGGTATTACTCATACATTTGTAGTTGAGAAAGACCTTTTTGCAACAGGTGATTCTAGGTTAATAAACAATAGGGAATATTATTATAGTGCAATTGCATATTCTTACAACCCGACTATGAAATATGACCAGAATGATGAAATGACATTCAAAGGTCAGAAGACCCCATACTTGGCGGGAAGAAATAATTTGAAACTATATACTGTAACGCCTCATTTGTCAAGTGTGAACGGAACTATTATTCAGGGAGAATTCGGTTATGGTCCGGAAATTACAATGCTTGAAGGTTTTGGTAATGGAAACAACGAACTCGAATTGAAGGCTGAAACTATAGAGGAAATTATGTCTGGTGCACCTTGGAAGGCATCTGCAAGAACTTACGAAAATGGCAAAGGCCCGATTAATGTTAAGATAATTGACCCTCTTAATGTTATTGATGATACTTACTATGTAAAATTCAATGTTCCTCAAAGCAATCCTATTGGTATAATTGGTACTGATAAGTCTAATCTTGTTGCAAAATACACTCCGTTTGATTATGTAGTGTACAATGAGGCAGGTGATTCAGTACATTCCGATGCAGCTGTTATGGTTGGATATTCAAACGAGCAGTTGTTTATGAATTGGGGCTTCTCAATTTCTATATCTCAAGAATATAGTGCTGGTGATGAAAATATGAACCCATATAATAATGGTGTAATATCATCAAGCATAACTTTTGCAGATGATTCTAAGCCTTGGTTATCATTCTTGGCTGATGATGATTCGTATCAGGAGAACCAGATGCTGAAATGGACAAACTGGATTAAGGTTGGAACTTTGTTATATCCAGAGCATAGCGCTGGTCAATACGATGACAAATTGCAGGATTTCGTAGGTGACAGATCGTCAACATCAGCCGATCCTAACCAGAACTTTGAAAAGATATGCAATGGTAAGTGGGGTCCAGCTAAATTTGTAAATTGCTACAAGTATGGTATGATACCGGCTGCAGCTAGAAGCAAAAATGCAATGTCAATCTTGTCGGGACAGATGTTGTCGTCTGTGGATATTGTGATAACAAGTGATAAGTCTAAATGGACTCGTTGCTGTGTTGTTGAGATGGCAGAAAACGATTGGACAACAGACCAGTATGGTTTTGATAAGGAAGTTACACCTTTGGTAAATTATAATAGTATAGATGGTGCTTTGAAATATTCGTTAAGAAAGAGCCCGTCTGTTGACAAGGAGGGTAATCCTTTGAATGATGGAACTCATGGTTTGGGTTGGTTCCCCGGATATGCAATTAATGTTGCAACAGGAGAACGCTTGAATATGATGTTCGGTGAAGATTCTTGGATGAGGGGCGAAAACGGTGCCGATATGATTTGGAACCCGACATCATCTTACGCAGATTCTCATTACAATCCGATATTAGGTGGTAAACACTATATATATGTTATGGGTAATGAATTAGGTGGCGGAACAGATGGTGATGTAAGTGGAGAAAATGCACCTGCATACGATGAGTGCCAGTACATTTATCAGAAGTTGTTAAACTATGAAAATGGTTCTACTATGGCTTTGAGACAGGCATGGAAGGGCGCGATGTGGTGTGCTATCCCGTTGCATAACGAAAGGTACGATTTCTTAGCTACTGATGTTACAATTAAGATCAGAGTATCTCAGCCGTACTTTGTTGGCAAGAACGAAATGGCTGTCGAAAATCCAGAGAACGATAATTCTCCTCTCTTCAAGTTCTCTACTTCCGACATCAAGACTATTCACGATGATGAGGAAACAGCAGAAAATGCTCTCGATCTTATTAAAGTAGTACCAAATCCGTACTACGGTTCTTCATATTATGAGTCGAATCAGTTGGACAATAAGGTAAGAATAACGAATCTGCCTAAGACTTGTACGATTTCTATCTACAATATCAATGGTACTATGATTAGGAGGATTAAGAAAGATACCGAATCCACATTCATTGAATGGGATCTTACCAACTCGGCAAATATTGTGATTTCAAGTGGTGTGTACATCATTCATATAAATGCTCCTGGAATTGGAGAAAAGGTTGTGAAATGGTTCGGCGCACTTCGTCCAACAGATTTAAATAACTTCTAAAATTATTAGCTCGAGATATGAAAAGGATATATTTAATATTACTAATTACGGTTATAGGTTTAATTAGTACGGATTTGTTTGCCGGAAACTGGCAGAGGGCAGGTCAGGCAGGAGCTTCGCAGCTTTTGATAAACCCTTGGGCAAGAAGTTCGGGCTTTGGTGGAGCAAATGTTGCTTGCGTAACTGGTTACGAGAGTATGCACTTGAACGTCGCAGGTATGGCTTTCACTAAGAAATTGGAAGTTGGCTTTAATAATTCTCAGTATTTTGTTGGTACTGGAATTCAGGTTAATGCAGCATCTTTGGCCGTAAGGGTTGGCGAAAACAGTGTGTTGGGAGCAATGGTTGAAGCTTTCAACTGGGGCGAAATTGAGAAAACAACTGAAGCAATGCCAGAAGGCGGTTTCGGTACATTCAAGCCTGGATATACTGTAATAGGTTTGTCATACGCACGTGAATTCTCAAATAGTATCTTCGGCGGTATTACCGTTAAGATTATTAACGAGCATATTGATAACCTTAGTGCTACAGGGTTTGCCTTTGATGCAGGTATTCAGTATATAACAGGTTTCGGTAAGGATAAGGCTGGCAACAGAAAGCGTGACAACTTGCATTTCGGTATCACAATGAAGAATGTTGGTTCTACAATGAAGTATTCCGGTGATGGTATGTCATTCGTCGGCGTTTCTCCAACTGGAACCAATATGAGTGTTGAGAACAGAAGTCAGGAATATGAGTTGCCGTCATTGATTAAGATAGGTTTCTCATATCATATCAAGCTTGCTGCAAAGGTTGACGAGGAAGAAGAGACCGTATATTCGAATCATAACCTTGCAATTGCATTGAACTTTACATCTAACTCGTTTACAAACGACCAGTTCCACTTTGGTCTCGAGTATTCGTTCATGGAATACTTGTTCATCCGTGGCGGTTATACTTACGAGAAGGGCTTGTATTCAGTTGACAATTGTATGACAGCATTCTCTGGCCCTTCAGTTGGTATTACATTGCAGGCTCCGTTAAAGAAGAAAGAGGAAGGTACAAAGTACGGATTGAACACAACTTCATGCAGTACAAGACCTGTAATTGGCGTAGATTATTCGTATAGGTTTACGAATGTATTCGGTGGTGTTCATACTTTCGGTCTGCGTGTAACAATGTAGTAATTTAGATTCTTAATTGATATTTAATCGGAAGGTTCATTTTTAATGGGCTTTCCGATTAAAATTTTTTTATTTCCAAAGCAAAAAAGTGTTACCTTTGCATTGGAAATCCCAGAGAGAAGAAAGGGATTTCTTTTTATTTGTATAACATTAATAATTAAATAATTAAAAATTATGTCTGGTATTTCATATTTGACAGAAGAAGGTTTAAAGAAACTGAAGGATGAATTGGATAGAATGGTAAATGTTGAAAGACCTAATATCTCCAAGCAGATTGCAGAAGCTCGCGATAAGGGTGACCTGTCGGAAAATGCTGAGTATGATGCAGCAAAAGAAGCACAGGGCCTGTTAGAAATGAAGATAAGCAAACTTCAGGAAACTATTAGAAATGCACGTATTATCGACCCATCACAGATAAACACTAATGCTGTCCAGATTTTAAACAAGGTAAAGCTTAGAAATGTGAAGACCAATCAGGAGATGGAATACACCATAGTATCTGAGTCTGAGGCAGACCTAAAGGCAAAGAAGATTTCAGTTTCAACTCCTATCGCTAAAGGTTTGTTGGGTAAGAAAGTAGGTGAAGTAGTTGATATTCAGGTTCCAAGTGGAATAGTATCGTTTGAAATTGTAAACATCTCAATTTAAGGATTATGGCAACATTGTTCACAAAGATAATCAATGGAGAAATTCCTTGCTACAAGGTGGCTGAGAATGACAAGTTTATCGCTTTCCTCGATATTAATCCGCTGAAGAAAGGTCACACTTTGGTTGTCCCGAAGGAAGAGAAGGACTATATATTCCGTAATTCAGACGAAGTGCTGTCGGAGATATTGCTTTTTGCAAAGAAAGTAGCTGCAGCATTGGAAAAGACTATCGAATGCGAACGCATTGGATTAATGGTTCTCGGTCTTGAAGTTCCTCATACTCATATACATCTTATTCCAATAAGCAAGGAAGGTGATATGCTGTTGTCGAATACTCGCGTAAAACTCACAGATGAGGAGTATAAGCAGCTTGTTGAGGAAATAAAGAAGAATATGTGATTTTGAATGATTTGGTTTATGGAAGGGCGGAATTTTTCCGTCCTTTTTCATTTCAAAATAAATTGCAAAAAAATAATGCGATGTCAAAAATAAATCTTATTTTTGCACCGCCTTTTGGCAACGGGGTGTGGCGCAGTTGGTAGCGCGCTACGTTCGGGACGTAGAGGCCGGAAGTTCGAGTCTTCTCACCCCGACTTTGATGGCAGATTTTTTTAGGAAATCTGCTTTTTTTGTGGTTTATTGCCTAGTCAGCTGTTTATATTTCGTGAGTTTTTTCATGTATTCAACCTTGTCATCGGCAAGCTGGCTGTGAGCCTGTTGCAGCAAGGTCTGCGCTTCGAGCAGTTCCGACATGCTTATCATTCCTGCATTATAATTATCGGTGCTGAGGTTTAGATTCTCGGTGGAGGTTTCGGCTGTCTGCTGCGACAACATCACCTGCGAGTAGGCTTCGCTGAGGTCGTTCCAAGCCATCTGCATTTGCAGAAGCATCTGCTCGTCGAGGTCGCGGCGCTGGTTTTCGGCCTTGGTGCAGTTGAGTTCCTGCTTCTTCAGGTCGTACGACTTTTCCCACCAGTCGGAAATTGGAATAGACAGAGTTGCGAAAACCAAGCCGTTGGTCTTGAACTTGTCCATCAGCGTATTGCAGGTATAGCCTGCACCGACGGCAATCTGCGGCAAAACTTCGCCAACAAGCATTTTTTTCTTCAGCCTTTCGGCATCGGTGCTAAGGTCGAGAAGCTGGTACTCGATGCGACCTTTTACGGCTTCGGCATGGTCCACATGGTAAATGCTTGGGTTTGGAATATCGCCAATGCTGTCGGAAAGCACCATATTCTCATCGTACGGAATGCCAATATGCTGGCATAAAGCCGATTTTGCAAGACGAATGCCGTTGTTCAGTTTCATTTCGTTCGACTTCATTTCCGACTGCTTCAAGGTTACTTTCAGCATGTCGTTCCTATGGATGATACCTGCCTCTACTGCTCCCGAAGCATCGCGGTAAAGCGTATCGAGAAGTTGGTTTGCGGAGGCGATGATTTTCTTCTTTTCCTGCAAAGAAATAATTGTCCAGTAAAGTTCTACTGTTTTCAGGTCGGTCTCGTCACGGGCAATTTCGGTCTGCAGTTTTGCGGCTTCCACGCCAAGTCCAGCCAACTTGTTTCCGTTAACAATTCTGCCGCCGACAAAAACCGGTTGCACTGCCATTACACCGCCTACAATTCCATCGTCGAGACCTTTTACATTTGCACTTGCGTCAATGTATGGGCCATAGACATTGTAAAGCGTCGTAAATACATTGTTCATCGCCAGATTGCCAAAATCGACATTTGCATTGCCCTTCCCAATTTCCATGTCGAGAAGCGGGTCGGTTGCCTTAAATGCTCCGCCCTTGACGCTTACCTGCGGGAAATATTTTGTGAAGGCTCCTTTTTTTGTAAGTTTGGCCGCTTCAATATCGAGTTCTGCGTTCTTTATCTTTGCGTTGTTCTCAATGGCAAGGCGTTTGCACTCATCAAGCGAAAGGTATTGCACAGTCACCTCGGTCTTGTCGGTGTCGGTTGTTGTGAACTCATTTTGTGCCAACATAGTGAGGCTGAACAACAATGCGGATAATATGGCGGTCAATCGTTTCATTCTCCTTTGCGTTTGTAGATTTGCCAGTATGCCACAGGAAGTACGGTTACTATCAGTGGTAACGAGAAAATTGTGCCGAAGCAGATTACCACGCCCATAGGCATCCAAAGCGAAGTTGCTGCAATTATCATAGGGATAACGCCAAGGGCTGTTGTTGCCGATGTAAGGAAAATCGGTCGCATACGGCGCTTGCCAGCTTCGTAGGCGGCTTCCTTGGCTGTCTTGTGCCCTTCGCGGCGAAGCGATTCGGCATATTCGAACATGATGATTGCATTTCGCACAATCACACCTATAAGGCTCACAATTCCAAGCACTGCCGTAATGCTGAAGTCAAGGCCGAACATCCAAAGTCCAGTGAACGCACCGAATATGCATATCAAGCTCGATGCTATCGAAAGCACTGCCATGTCTATTTTTGCAAAATGGTATAGCAGGAAGATGAATAGTACCAGCACGGCTGCAATAATAGAAACAACAATCTGCGGAATCATTGAGTTGTTGGCTCCTGTAAGTCCGCCATATTCAACTTTTATGCCTTCGGGCATAGTAGGCTTTATGTTGTTATCGACAAATTTGGTAACTTGCTTCATGCTTACAGGCTGACTGCATCCGTATTTTAGGTCGCAACCAACGGTTATGGTACGAATGCTGTTGTAGCGTGTAATCGACGACTTTCGCCATTCAGGTTCTATTTCGGCAACCTGACGAAGTGGTACCCACACACTTGGCATTGCTGTGGGGACAAGCATATTTTCAAGCGTCCGAATCTTGCTGGTGTCGGAAACCTGCGAATAAAGCACCACGGGAATCTTGTAGTCGCCTTCCCATACCGATGTAAGCGTTTGCCCTCCCAGTGCTCCCGACAGGAATATCGAAAGCATGCTCTGGGTTATACCGAGTTGCGAGGCTTCGTCTGGTTTGAGGCGGATTTTTACATTAGGGGTAGATTCGTCGTAGTCGGAATGCACCCAGGTGACTTCGGGCAAGGTGTTCATGTAGGCTTTCAGCGTATCCGCCAAGGCTTCCATCTGCTGCAGGTTGTCGCCACGGAAGCGCACCTCGATAGGATTTTTCACTGCCTGATAGTCCATCTGCTTGAAGCGTACATACGCATTCGGGAAATAGTTCTCGTATTTCTCTCCGTATTCCTTCAGAATTTCGAGCGTCGCTTTTTCGCTTATGGTGTTCACGATGAACTGTGCGTAGCTTTTCTTTCCCATCTGCGGGGCGTAGGTGGCGTGGAATCGTGGAGATGCACAGCCTACAAACGATGTTACAGCTTTTACGCGACTGTCGGCATTGAGTATTCTTTGCAAGCTGTCAACCACTTCGGCGGTTTGCGTCAGACTGCTACCTTCGGTAAGGTGGATTTCGACGGCAAAGCAGTCGCGGTCGGCCTTCGGAAGCATCTGTATGTTCATTCTGGTAAACAGGAAAATACCGATAGCAAATGTCACGAAGAATATGAGAATCACTGTCTTCGGGAAGCGGAAGCAAAGGTTCAGCAGTTTTTCAAACGAATTTTGCAGCAGGTCGAAGAACTTGTTTTGCGCTCTTTCGAATGCGTTCACATTGTCGTCCTTCTTCCGTATGAATTTGGTACACAAGTATGGAGTAATCCACACGGCATAGAGCAGCGAAATAAGCAGTGCGAACGAGATTGTCCACGGGAAGAGTTTCACGAAGTCGCCAAGAGGTCCGTTGATAATCTTGGTCATCGGGAAGAACATTGCGCAGATGGCTATGGTGGCGAGCAGGGTGGGAACGAACAGCTCTCTTGTGCTTACTGATGCCGAGAACCACCGCGAATGTCCCTTTTGCTGGTAGTCGGTGTAGCCGTCAATTACAATGATTGAGTTATCGACTATCATGCCGAGAACGACTATAAGTGCAGCGAGTGTAACTGTATTAAGTTCAATGCCAAACAGATACATCAGTCCCAGCGTGATGGCTGTACAAATTGGAACACCTGAACCTGCCACAAGTGCAGTACGCAACGGGAAAAGCAGAAGCATAACGGCGATAACCACGAGCATCGACTCTACAAGGTCGCGCAGGAAGGAGATTACCGACTTGTTAACCACTTTGGGCTGGTCGGTTATGCGTTGCATGTTTACATCGGGCGGAAGTTCGTGGCGCATTTCGTCGAGGATGTTTTCAACCTTTTCGCCGAAAGCCACAATGTTGTTGCCAGCGCACATTTCCATCGATATTATCACACAACTCTTGCCGTTGTATTCGATGTAGCTCGACGGTTCGGCGTAGCGGCGTTCGATGTCGGCAATGTCGCGCAGACGAATGGAATTGCCGCTGGGGTCGGCATACACAATCTGCTCACCGATGGCATATTCCGAATCGTAAGGTATTGCAATGTGTATCTGTGAGTTGCCCGAATTTTCCTCGACATTTCCGCCTATCGTGCGGAAGCCTTGTGTAGCAAGTTCGGCAAGCAATACCTTCTGGTCGATTCCGTATGCCGAAAGTTTTTCTGCATCGATGCTGACTGCAATTTCTTCCTTTTGTATGCCGAAAGTCTTGAGGTTGCCCATTTCGCGAATCGACCTGAGGCGGTCGCAAATTTGTTCCGAATAGGTTTCGAGTTCGCGTGGGGTGCGCTGTTCCGATTCAACGGCCAGAAGCATCGACGAGGTGTTGCCAAAGTCGTCAACAACAACCACTTCCAAAACGCCAGCAGGCAACGATGTAGTTTTGAACAACTTCAGTCCGTGGCGGATTTTCGACCATACGGCATCCTTGTCGTTTATTGTCGGCTTAAGTTCGACAAACACATATACAATTCCGTTTTCGGAAATAGAGTAGGTGCCGTCCTTGTCGATTTCCTGATAGGTGAACAAAAAGCGTTCCAGGGGTTTTGCAACCTGCTGTTCCACTTCCTGAGCCGAGGCTCCTGGATATATTGCTGCAACAACACCCTGACGGATAGTGAATTGCGGGAACTCATCCTTGTTAAGGTTCGGCAGACTGAATATTCCAAACGCAACAAGAGCGGCGCACACAACAAATATTATGCTGTGGTGCTGCATTGCCGACTCTATGTGATTGCGCTTCTTCATTTTCTATTTTGTCATCTTGTTTATTTCAACCTTGGCGTTGTCATATAGTTTCTGGTAACCTTCGACCACTATTGTGTCGCCCTTGGCAATTCCTTCGGTGACAAGCACACCGTCGGCAACATATTTGTTTGATGTTATGATACAGCGTTTTGCACGACCATTTTCAATTTTCCAGATGCCGATTCCGTCCTGCATGGTCTGTACTGCACGCGATGGAACGACATAACCTGTGTTTTCGGGCTCGTCCATTGTAACCTTGCAGACCATTCCGGGCAGAAGTTTGCTATGGTCGCCCTTGAATATGCACTTTACATCGTAGCTGTGCGAAAGTATGTTGGCTTCAATACCTTTTTCAATGACTTCTGCCTCAAAGACTTCGTCGTCGGCAGCAGGTACAGTTACCATGGCTTTCTTACCTATGTTTATCTTCGAGATTTCGTTTTCGGGAATTGATGCTTTTACTTTCAGCTGCCTGATGTTCATTAGCTTGAAAGCCTGTTGCAGTGGCGAAACATTGCTTCCAGGTTCTATGCTGCGACTACCGATAACGCCCGATGCTGGTGAATAAAGGTCGCAATGTTGGAGAGCTTCTTTTGATATTTTTTCCATCGACTGAGCCTGTGCAAGTTTGGTTTGGATTTCTACCCAGCGCACTTCGGGAAGACTTCCGTTGTCGTGAAGCTGTTTTGCACGGCGGTAGCCGTCTTCGGCTTGCTCCAAAGTGGATTTGGCTGCATCGTACGAACTTTGCACCGAGGTTTTATCGAGACGGGCAAGCAGTTGCCCTGCGTGGACATTGTCGCCAACCTTCACGAACACATCCTTTACATTTCCGCCAGCTTCGAAACTCAAAGTTATTGCTTCCGAAGCCTCGATAGTGCCGACGTATGTGCGTTTTTCTCCGAAAGTTTCGGTGTCGGCAACCATGGCATTGACGGAAATCACGCGTTCTTCGGCGACTTTGTCCTTGTCCTTGCAACCCGAAAGCAAAATTGTTGCTAATATTAATATAAAGGTCAACCTTTTCATTATTCTATTTCAGTAATATTGTCCTCAATGAGGTATTTCATCTCCTCGTGAATGTCGAAGTCGCCGATTGTAGCGTTGGGTAGTCTCATATAAGTGCCTTCTGCCGATGCGAGCAATTTTCCGTTTGCATCGTATATTTCGCCAATACCTACGAATCCGCGCGACGAATCCTGTTCCAGTCTTGCCACTCCGCGCAATTGCTCGCCAATAGGCATTGGACGGCGATATTTGACTGTGATTGTAGTCGTTACGGCAAGACTTTCGGGTTCCTTAATCCATAATACGCGACCTATAAGTTCATCGAGCATTGCCGTTATCATTCCGCCATGTACGCGTCCCGGGTAGCTTTGGTGTTCGTTTCTGAAAGTGAACAAACCGCGCAGTTCGCCGTTCTCCATTTCGTAGAACATGGCCTTTACGCTCGACGGATTGTCCATTCCGCAGATTATGCACGATTTGCTATTGCGCTGTTTCTTTACGACCTTCATATCTTTGTTGTTTTTATTACTCGTCTAGTTTTGTCCAGTACATGCTGCGACCGAAAATCGGAAGTCCGACATAACCGCGCACCTTCAGTTTCTTTGGCGATTCGAACTTGGCGTATGCCTTGTACATGTCGCCTTCGACGGGATTGTAGATTTCGCCACTCCACTCGTCGTCGCTTGCATTGTACTTGAAGTTGTGCAGAAGTACAATCTTGTCGGCAGGCGTGTTGCGCTTGTTGGGGTCGGGGTTCTTGATGTCGGTCTTTGGCGAACCGTCCTCGAAATAGGGGTTCTTCATCCAGATTATTTTTCCTTCAAAATCACCGTTTGACTTGCGAGTTACCTTTACTTTCGAGACTTCGCTCTTTTCGATTACAAGGTAGGTGCCGCATATTTTCTCGGCGTTGCTTTGCGAGAATGACGGGAATGCCAATGCGATTGCTATTAGTATGACTGCTAATCTTTTCATGTTTAGTCGTTTAGTTTTGCTATGGTTATTGCGTTGTCGCTTTTGATTGTGCCTACAGCTCCAGTTTCCTTTTCGGTGAAGAAACCCGAATAGTTGTCGTCGAATACTATAGTGTTGTCACGGAGTTTTCCTTTCGCCGTATAGGTTACCTTTGCTTTTCCATTAATAATGGTGTCGAGCTTGATTTCCTTTTCGTAGGTGTATTCGTCGATTGAAAGTTCACCGTCCGAAACTTTTCCGCTAAAACGCTTGATGTCGCCTGTTATAGATGTCTTTATTATCGAGACTTTGCCTTTTTCGTCGCCTTTCATTATCTGCATCTGTCCCATCTTGTCGGTAATCGGCACATCAACGCCTCCTGTAATTAGACCTATATTAATCTTGCCGTCGCTTTGGTAAGTGTATTCGCCTATATATGGACGCGGACTATTCTTGCACGACGAAAAGCATCCTGCGAGAATTCCGAATATCAATATTGCAGTTAAAACTTTTGCTTTCATTTTGTACTAATTTATTATTTCGGTCTAAATTGTTTCTAATGGTTTGAATATTATCTCGTCTATCATATAATCGAACGAGTTTTTGTACTTGTCGTAGAGATTGAAAATAAAGAATGGAAACTCAAGCGACGACAGCATCATGATAAGCGAGTTGACGTACTTCGATGCATCGATTTCCTGACGAAAAACGCCTTTGTTTTTCCCAGAAACTATGATTGCCGTAAGTTGTTCCTTTTCCCAGGTTACCAGTGCATCGTGAACTTTCGAGAAGCATTCCATCAGTTGCTTGTCACCGCTTTCAAGCACTCTGTTTTTCAATACATTGTGGTACGAATATCTGTTGTTCATGCTTTCCATCCTGACAAGAGCATACTTTTTTATCTTTTCGGGTTCCGACAAGGTGCTGTCGTTTATTATTGCAAGCAGGTCGGTGCGGATTTTCTCAAGCTCGCTTTCAAGGATTGAGTTCATCAGGTTGAGTTTGCTCGAAAAGTGGTAATAGACGCTTCCCTTGGCGTGCTTCGACTCCTTGGCGATCCGGTCCATCGAAATCTTGTTGAACCCGAAGCGGCAGAAGAGCCTTTCTGCAACGTTCATTATATCGTCTTTTACTCCCAATGTTTTCTGCATGGCAATCTAAATCTTTGTACCAATTTTCAAATTCGGTGCAAAGATAGTGTTCTATTTTTTGCTCACAAGTTTTAATTTGAGGTTTAACATAACATTAATAGCGAAAGGGAAATAGTTTTTTGTTGAATTAGAATGTCTGATGATTGCTTTGTGTAAAATATTGAAATATAACTACATATTCGTGTATAAGCGACAAGAAACGACTAATAAACGAAAGTAAACGTTTAAAAACCGACTCGTGTTTTGAGGTTGCACGACCTTTGCGGTGGATTTCGAAACGAAGTCCAGACGAAAATTGTTTAACAAAAATTTTTTACACGATGAGATTAGGCGGACATGTAGAATTTGAAGCAAGAATCGGTTCGGTTCCTGAATTGGTAAATGAAATGTGTGGGCATAAGCTCGTAAGGTTTATAATTGCTGTTGTTGACAGGCGCATAGATAATAATAGGTATTCGCAATACACACACTGGTACACGGTAAATGCGCTAGGCGACACCGCCGAAATGTTGCTCGAATCGGGTCTGCGTATATGCGATACGATAACCATCAGTGGCAGGTGGGTAATTGATGGCAACCGCGATGTACTCGGAAATAGTAATTATATGTATGAGATTATTGCAGAAAGTGTATCGATGGCAAAGGATAGCTGTGCGAGAAATTATGAGGTGGCATAAAAGATAAGAATTGTATTGTAATGGTTAAGACAAGTGAAATATTGCAAGAAGATATTGCATCGTCCAATAAGACTATTGATGAAATAAAACAATCTGAGGAACAACTGGAAATCTCTAAAAAGAAAAATTGTCCTTTTTTGGAGAGCGGGCCAACCTATTCGGACTCCCCATCGGACAATGCAAATTCTTCTATTACGAGTAGCCCTACCGATACCCTTCGTACCTTGAAGAATCCAACTGCAAAAATAATAAAAAGTAAAGTAATGAAAAGACATTCAATTATTATTCGGAAATCAGTACATAAAGTAAATTTATCCCCGAGTGCATTAACTCTTGATTTGCAAAAGCAAAAGGATTTTGTTAAGAAAAAGCGTTGTGAGTATTATGTAATAAGCCTATATAATGCAGCAATTAGAGGAGAATTTTACGGCAAAGCAAAAGAAATAGGGCTTCTCACAGAATCAGGAAAGATTTTCCTTGAAAAATTATCAGGACTAAAATTACGGAATAAGGTTTCATTTGTTTTGAATCCATCGGACTTATGCCATATAAACAGTGATCATTTTGGCAAAGAAAAAGATGAAGGCAATAATATTCCTCTAGAAATAAAGGATATACGCAATTTGATATACATACTAATGTCACCGGATATTGTAATGTATTTCAATGACAAATATGGTAGGAAATCTTTTTATCTATTGAAAAACAATGGAAATGGTACTTATAATATTGATGAAATATATGCAAGTAGAAATGGAAATCTTACATTAAAAACAATGTATAAAACAAAAAAGAGTACCGATCAGCGAGTTATGGACTTAACATCCCTACTCTCTACGTCCGGAACGTACTCTGTCGTAAACTCTTCGGATGCAAAAATACCAATTTTATTCCAATGTGCAAGTGAAAATTTGGAAAACATAAAGTGAAAAACAATAGCATATCTATGGACTTCCTTAACAGCAAACCGATTATTGAACTTAGTGGCGAGGAGTTTTTGCCTATTGAAGGGAAAACGTTTGTCCAGCAAGTTGAAGAGTTCTTTCAAAAGCAAGGAGGGGTAGCTCATTCGGCATTTGGCGATGTAATACTTGATAAAAAAGGAATACAAAATGATTTCCATCACGGAATGAGTCCGATTAAAAGATCATCTTTTGCAGCAATCAAAGATGTATTGGAATCTGGAGTTATTGTTCTACCGTTAGACTTTTATAATACTAACAACAAGAAGCAGTTAACGGGTATGATAGCAGCTCCGATAAAGATAAGTTATGAACGGTATGTCTGTATAGTTGAAGTAATAGCAAATACAAACAAGCAAAGATTATATCTACATGAAGTATTTTTAATAAAAAACCTCCAGGAGATTGTTGCGACTAGCCCCGTCCATGATAACAATAAAATTACTTCACGGCAACCTCAAGGAGAGATTGCAAAGGTACTACAAAATTATGTAAGTGCAAACAAAGGAGATATAAATTCTGGGAATTTACTTAATGACAAACCAATTATAGAGTTAAGCGGAGATGAATTCTTACCAAAAGAAGGGATTACATTTGCACAACAAGTAAATGAGTATTTCAAATCACAAGGCGGGAAAGCGGATTCTCCATTCGGAGAGGTGTTGCTCGACATTAAGGGCATACAAAATAGCAAACAGCATGGTATGAGCAGGATTAAAGCCGCTGCATTTGCTGCCGTGAAGGATGTGCTAGAAAAAGGTGTTGAAATACTTCCTATGGAATATCACGGAGTACATGACAAGAAGCAAATGACTGGAATAATTGCTGCTCCTATTGTAATAGGAGTTGAGAAGTATATATGTGTGGTTGAAGTTATTGCAAACATAGAGGTTAATCGTCTGTATGTTCACGAAGCATTTGTGATAAAAACTCTCTTTGAGGATGCTGCATCTAACTCGGTCCATGGTAGTAAAACTACGTCTCCACATCCTCAAGGAGAGGTTGCAAAAGTACTACAAAATTATGTAAATGCAAACAAAAATAGCACGCCCAGTTGATATATCCAGAACCATAAAAAAAGTCGTCGGGCAATTTGATCTGCGCCATCCCGCAGACACGCTCCCAACGACTTAGATAATGCAAAAATAACAAAAAAATTTAAAAAAAAGAAATATTAACAATTAAAAATTTTAAAAATTATGGAATTTAAAAATCATGTACAGTTGGTTGGTCGCTTAGGCAGCGACCCCATCGTAAGAGAGACAAAGAACGGAAAAGTTGCAAGGTTTTCAATCGCAACAAACGAGCAGTATTCCGAAAACGGACAGGTGAAAAACAACACCCAGTGGCACAACATCGTGGCTTGGAACAGACTTGCCGAGAAAGTGGAGCGTTATTTCCTCAAGGGAGACGAAATCCTAGTTGAAGGGAAACTCACGAGCCATAGCTACGAAGACCAGAACAAGATTAAACGCTATGTCACCGAGGTAGTTGCAAACGAAGCCTACTGCCTGAATAAGCAGGAAAAGTCCGATGCAGCTTAGCTTTGTCGCAAAATGGGCGGAACTGTAATAGGCAGTTCCTGCCCTTTGCAAATTTGTTAACAAGTTTTTGCAACAATGGGCACAAAGACAAAAAATTGAAATTATTTTTGTAACTTAAACATAAAAGACAATGATAACACTGAAAAAAGGCGACAAAGCACCATCGTTCAGCGGAAAAAACCAGAACGAGGAAACAATAACAAGCGAACAGCTTGCTGGAAAAAAGTACATTCTCTACTTCTATCCGAAGGATAGCACTCCTGGCTGCACCGCCGAGGCTTGCGACCTGCGCGACAACTACAACTTCTGGATGAAGCGCGGATATACCATAATCGGCGTAAGCACCGACTCAATAGCCAGCCATCGCAAATTCATCGAAAAGAATTCTCTCCCGTTCGACCTTATCAGCGACAGCGACAAGGTGATTGTCAACGCTTTCGGCGTGTGGGACAAGAAAAAGATGGCAGGACGCGAATACTACGGAATTTTGCGCACCACATTCATCATCAACGAAAACGGTATCATCGATGAAGTGTTTACAAAAGTCGACACAAAAAAGCATACAGAACAGATAACCAAAGTATTAGAATAACAAAAAAATTACAGATATGGCAGAAACACCAGAAGAAATCAGAAAAGAAAAGCTGAAAGCAGTTCAGCTTGCAATGGGTAAAATAGAAAAGGACTACGGCAAAGGCTCTATCATGATGCTTGGCGCTCAGGTAGTCGAAAATGTACCAGTTATAAAGTCAGGTTCGATTGCTCTCGACGCTGCTCTTGGCGTTGGTGGTTACCCACGCGGACGAGTAATTGAGATTTACGGTCCCGAATCGTCAGGTAAGACAACCTTGGCAATCCACGCCATCGCCGAAGCCCAGAAAAACGGCGGTATTGCAGCTATAATCGATGCCGAACACGCTTTCGACCGCTTCTATGCCGAAAAACTTGGCGTCGACATCGACAACCTTATCATCTCGCAGCCCGACAATGGCGAACAGGCTCTCGAAATTGCCGACAACCTTATCCGCTCGGGTGCAATCGACATCATCGTAATCGACTCGGTGGCTGCACTTACACCAAAAGCCGAAATCGAAGGCGAAATGGGCGACTCGAAGATGGGTCTGCAGGCACGACTGATGTCGCAGGCATTGCGAAAACTCACCGCAACAATCAACAAGACTCAGACTTGCTGCATCTTCATCAACCAGTTGCGTGAAAAAATCGGTGTAATGTTCGGCAATCCCGAAACCACTACAGGTGGTAATGCTCTGAAATTCTACGCATCCATCCGTCTCGACATACGCCGCATCGGTCAGCTAAAGGACG
Organism: uncultured Bacteroidia bacterium; assembly: GCA_902762455.1. Lineage (GTDB taxonomy): Bacteria > Bacteroidota > Bacteroidia > Bacteroidales > ML635J-15 > Bact-19. The sequence goes on from CACWOG010000001.1 coordinate 28,269, forward strand.
GCGACACCGTCATCGGAAACCGCACCAAGGTAAAGGTTGTAAAGAACAAAGTTGCTCCGCCATTCAAGCAGGCCGAATTCGACATTCTTTACGGCGAAGGCATCTCAAAGACTGGTGAAATCATCGATATGGCTGTCGAACTCGAAATCATCAAGAAGAGCGGTTCGTGGTTCAGCTATGGCGAAACCAAGCTCGGACAGGGACGCGACACCGTAAAGCAACTTATCGAGGACAATCCAGAAATGAGAGAAGAAATCGAAAACAAAATCAGAGAAAAGATTTCAGCAAAATAATGAAGCAATACATTTATCTAACTCTGCTGTTTGCATTTACCCTTCTTGCATATTCGTGCAAGGACGGCGAAAATGGCAATAGCGGAGAAACAACCGAACCGAAAACTTTGTCCGACAGCATACAGATGTTGTCGGACAAAATTCGGGAGAATCCCCACGATGCGGCATTGTTCGTACAGCGTTCCGACTTGCAATTTCTTAATGGCGACCTCGACGAGGCCATAAACGATATGGAAATCGCAATGAAGGTCGATTCGACAAAGCCTCCGTATTACAGCAAGTTGGCAAGCCTTTACATGCTCAAGGCAAACGGCTCGGAAAAGGCAAAGGAAGTGCTCAACAAATGCATCAACCGCTACCCGTCGTATCCGCAGGCGCACATCGACCTCGCAAAAATTTTCTTGTATGTCGGTATGTTCCAAGAAGCTATGCAGGAAATACAGTTCCTTGAACTCAACAACCTGCAAAATGGCGATTCGTACTTTGTGCGCGGCATAATTCTTCGCAAGGCTTCCGAAACCGAGTCGGACACTGCCAACACGCGAAAGTGGAGACAAGATGCTCTGGCAGCTTTCAAGAAATCCGTTGAATATGACGATGAAAACTGGGAAGCATATAATCTTATAGGTGTAAGCCTTACCGAACTTGGCGATTCCATTGCTCTGGAATACTTCAAGACGGCGACATCAAAATTTCCCGACAATCAGGAAATTAAATATTGGAACGGCTGGTCGCTTCGCAACTTCGGACACTACGAGGAAGCTAAAGACACCTACATCGAAGCAGCACAAATGGATAGCGCCTCGTACTGGACTTTCTTGGCGTACAGCGACTTAGGCGACATGTACAAAGACATAAGCCTCGAACCAGACCGCTACAATACGGCAATAAACTACTATTCAAACGCATTGGCTTGCGACACAACCGCTTTCGAGACTTTTGCCAAGCGCGGCGATGCATACGCACAAAACAAGCAATACCAGCTTGCCGAAGCCGACTACCGCAAGGCTCTGAAACTCGAAACAAACTACGAACCTGCCATCGAAGGACTGAATCTCATTGCAGGAAAACGATAATTTAATACATTTGATTCACAATGTGTTTCGTGAGGAAATCACCCAACCTCGGAGAGGTTGCATATTATAGACTAAAGATGTATAAATAGCGTTGGCGCACATTTTTGCAGCGACAGCAACCATAACCTCGGAGAGGTTACATATTTGTAGAAAAGAATAAATAAAATATAGGTAGCGTTGGCACGCATTTTTGCAGCGACAGCAACGCAAAAATTGTGACAACGCATAAACGAAGAACAATAAAATTGAATAGTATAATGCATAGAAGCATCGCATTCCTAATCGTAATCGCATTGTTGTCATACAGTTGCAAATCAAATACACAACAAAAAGAAACAAATGCAGAGGCCATTGCAGAAGACACAATCACATCTTCTCCACGCGAAGCAAAACTAACCTTTGTTGGCGATTTCCTTTTCGAAGCCCCGTTTTTCACGGCTGTCGATAATGGCTACGACAGAAATTCCTATTTTACGCTTGTAAAGAAATACTTCGAAGACGATGACCTCTCCGTAGGCAACATGGAAGTCGTAATCGGCAACGACCGCATGAAGGTCAGCGGCGACAACTACAACTTCTGCGCACCGCACTACATAGGCGAACTGGTGGCATCACTCGATATGCAGGTGCTGTCAACAGCCAACAACCACACATTCGACCGTGGCATAGAAGGCATAAACTCCACTCTCGACTTCTTCGACAGCACCAACATTGTAACGGTAGGTACATACCGTAGCCAGCAAGACCGCGAAACGCCTAGAGTCGTTGAGAAAAACGGCATAAAGTTCGGATTTTTGGCATACACATTAAGCACAAACCAAATTGTTCCTCAGCAATACCGAGACCTCGTCGGGCTATACAGAAATCCAGAAACCCGCAAAGTCACCGATGAGTACAAAAATCTGATTGCCAACGAGATGTCGGCACTTAGACCGCAGGTTGATGTGCTTATCGTGATGATGCACTGGGGAACGGAATTTACCTTTGAGCCAAACAGCGAGCAGAAGGAAATGGCAAAATTCCTCAACGAACATGGAGCCGACATCGTTTATGGTAGCCATTCACATTCGGTACAACCAGTCGAAATCATTGGTAGCGACCACAAGACGCTAGTTTATTATTCGCTTGGCAACTTCGCATCGCAGGACGACGACATTGCCCGCACGCCCAAAGGTCAGGAAACCTTCGACAATGCATACCAAGTTGGGCTTCTGTCACAATTCAAGGTTACGCTTGACAATGGCAAGGTGGATTTTTCCGACATTACAAACCATCTAATTGTCAACCATCTGAACTACGACATGAAGAAGTTTACCCTCGTGCCGTTAGAGCAGTACGACGAGTTCTACGAGAAAACCCATTATCGCTACAACCTTGGTTTCAACAGAGAGTTTATCAATGGTCTGTACGATGTAGTAAATAAGGAGATAAAGTAATTGTTACAAGCAACAAGATTTTTTGTTTGCTTCATTCCAAATCGGATTTTTTATGTATTTTTGCAAAATTCTAATTTAGGTTAATAACGATATTAAATATGAATACCAGCAAAGTAGGTCTCGACTTCGAAAAAGTTGAATACGCAAGAGGTAAAGCAAGAGAAATTGCTAATCAAGTACAGGATTTCGTTGAAAACTACACGACCGTAGCAGTAGAAAGAACATTGTGCCGTCTGCTTGGAATCGATGGCATAGATAGTAACGATGTTCCTTTGCCAAATGTAGTAGTAGAAGAACTTAAATCAAAAGGCGTTTTGAATCAGGGTGTAATGTTCTACATTGGTAATGCAATGGTAGAAACTAAATTGTCAGCTCAGGAAATCGCAGAACAAATTTCTAATGGCAAACTCGACATTACAAAACTCCCGATTCATCCAATGCCCGAAATAAAAAAAGCCCTAGAACCTACAATCAATAAAACGATAGAGAAAATAAGAGGCAATCGTTTGCGTCGCGAAAACTATATCAACACAATTGGCGAAGGCAGCAAACCTTACCTATATATTATCGTTGCTACTGGCAACATTTACGAGGATGTCGTTCAGGCACAGGCTGGTGCTCGCCAGGGTGCCGACATCATAGCGGTTATCAGAACTACAGGGCAGAGCCTTCTCGACTATGTGCCTTACGGTGCAACAACTGAAGGCTTTGGCGGAACATTCGCAACTCAGGAAAACTTCCGCATTATGCGTAAGGCTCTCGATGAGGTAGGCGAGGAGGTTGGTCGCTACATCCGCCTTTGTAACTACTGCTCAGGCTTGTGTATGCCCGAAATCGCAGCAATGGGAGCTCTCGAAGGTCTTGATGTGATGCTTAACGATGCTCTCTATGGAATTCTTTTCCGCGACATCAATATGCAACGCACCCTCATTGACCAGTACTTCTCAAGAATAATCAACGGTTTCGCAGGCGTTATTATCAATACAGGCGAGGACAACTACCTCACCACCGCCGATGCTTACGAAGAAGCTCACACGGTTCTCGCATCCGACCTTATAAATGAGCAACTCGCTCTGTTGGCTGGCCTTCCCGAAGAACAAATGGGTCTTGGCCACGCATTCGAAATGGATCCGAAACTCGAAAACGGCTTCCTCTACGAACTTGCCCAGGCTCAGATGATTCGTGAAATATTCCCCAAGGCTCCGCTTAAATACATGCCTCCTACAAAGTTCATGACTGGTAACATCTTCCGCGGACACCTTCAGGATGCGCTATTTAATATAATAGGTATATGGACACACCAAGGTTTGCAGCTTCTCGGTATGCCAACCGAAGCTATCCACACACCGTTCATGAGCGACCGTTATCTGTCTATCGAAAACGCAAAATACATCTTCAACAACATGAAGAGCATTGGCGAAGAGGTTGAATTCAAGGAAAATGGAATCATCCGCAAGCGTGCTGCTGAAGTTCTCGACAATGCAACAAAACTTCTTGAGCACATGGTTGACGAAGGCTTGTTCACTGCATTGGAAAAAGGTATCTTCGCAAACATCAAGCGCCCGAAGAACGGTGGTAAAGGTCTTGCCGGTGTTACCGAAAAGGGCGAAAACTACTTCAATCCGTTTGTTGAATTGATGAAGGGAAAGAAATAATGTAACGATACAATATTTTGCAAAAAGGTCGTCCTTGCAACGACCTTTTTTTATTTCATCCGCGAATAGCAGTCCTTGAAATCCTTGAACCGTGCCATCCAGTGGCGTTCGCGTTCGCGTGTGAACTCGTCGCGCTCGATGGTGGAGTAGTCGTCGAACTGATGCAGAATCTGGAAATTGCCGTCGTCGTGATGCTGTGCGGCAGTGAGTTCGGCAAGCGGTGAATCGGGCTGCTGTCCGATGTGATGTAGTTCGTACGGGTCGCCATTCTCGTCGTGAGGTGGGTAGCCTTCGCCCATAAGGTCGGCATTGCACCAGTCCCAGTATTCGGGATGCTTGCGTCCGTACCAGTTGCGGCAGTTGTAGGCCTCGCCAACGATTGCAGGGTTAAGCAGGGCTGCCTTGCCGTTGACGCGACCTTCCTTGAGCCCTGCCTTGATATACACATTTGCTTCGTCCATGTCGCGGATGTAGTCAACTATTGCCGATGACCAGCCGGTCTCTATCTTTATTTGAATTTTCTGAAAAAGCGATAACATAAAGTTGATTTACGATTTTAGATTTACGATTTACGATTTTGCTGACAAGATGCAAATGATTTAGATTGACTATTCTCCGAACCCTGAGCCTGTCGAAGGGTAGAATGCTTTACATTAACCAGACCCTTCGACTACGCTCAGGGAGCTGGATTTTCGACAAACTAAGTGTTTATGCAAACAAATTTGCAATTCCGACCACCACAAGCGCAATAATTGCGATAATTAAAATTCCAAGCACAATCAGAAACCATTTGATACCCTTGACTATCCTTGCAAGGTGCTCGTTGGATTCTTTGAGGTACGACTGGATAAGATTTAAGCCGCCCGTTACTGTAATCAGTATATCGTCAACCCATCCTGCAACAGGAATGACATCGGGCAAAATATCAACAGGCGATATGGCATACAATACAGCGATTACGCCCCAAATCCACGCACCAACGTGCGATACTTCTCTTTTTTCTAAATCTTCTGACATATCTATTTCCTTTCTTCCATTTGTTTCCAAATATCTTCGTAAGTTGACTTGCTTAGGAACGACATTAATCCCCAAGGCATAGTCCTTATGCTCTGGCAATGCGGGCAAGGTTGTGGAACCGAAAGCACTGTGGCGTTCAGCTCAATATCGTCTGCGCGAAATTTTTCGCCGCATTCTGTACATTTGAATAATCTTTTTCCTCTAATCATAATCCATACGTTTTTAAATTCATTGCAAAAATAACACATTATAATGTCGAAAGGTGCAAAATATGGTTTTCTCCCCAATTAAAAGATAGAGAATAAGCTTGAAATATCATCGATTATACTCATAAGAAGTTTTACTAGCAAGTATATTACAAAACCTAACACGACAATAATAATCGCCATCAAAATAGCTCTTCTGTTGACTTTCTTAATCGTATCCTCATCTCCATCCACAAAGTCAACCATCAAATGCATATTTTTTCTGAACCCCTTGTAAAAGAAATCGGCAACATTTCCAATGTAAAAAGGAATCATTCCAATAGCAGTATCCATCAACATATTGAAGATTATTGCCAAAGTCAATGGAATAGACTTTATCTTGAATAATGAAACATATACAAATGGAAGTGAAAAAATAGGTGTAAAAATATCTCCGATTCCTGGAATAAGACCTACAAGTGGGTCAATATACCAGTCGTCCATAAATTTGGAAATACCTTTTACCATCTGAAAGGACGTTGACTCTTCAAGATCCTTCCTTTTGTTTCTACGTTTGACTAAACTGCTGCTCATAATTTAAAAGTCTAATTCTAATGGTTGCTTGTCATCTTTCCAAACATTTAAAAGCTTATCGAAATCTTCCAACGGTTTGCTGGTTACAATATTGGCAATCTGGTGCAGAGAGTTTATGATAACATCCCTGTCGTTATTATCCAACCCGTATTGCAAGGTCTTATAGTTGTTTTCCAAAGCGTCATGTCTTTCCTTGAAAATCAAATTCAACGCTAACTCTGTTTTTTTGTAATCTGCTGCAATTTTAGCAAGAGTCGTGGTTTCTATGGCTTTTAACTTTACGATGTCGCGTTCTATTATCTTGCTTTGCTTCCAACAATCAATCAGATTGTTTACAGTATTAAATCCATCTTTTGCAAGCCCTACGTAGGCATTTAACTTCATTTTCTCCAGTTCGTTGTCTGATACTTTGGGCAAGTTCTCATTGACCTTTACTACATCATTACTCATAATCTATTCTTTAAAGTGTTGTTTTGTTAATTTTATTATAGGAACTACATACTTCTTGCAAAGTTGCTAACTTTACATTTATTTTTTTCCTATTTCTCTTTATCGTCTTCCTGTTTATCCTATGAAACAAGAAATTGAAGAAATTGGTTTTCGTATATATGGTATCCCTTAGTTCGCTGTAGCTTTTAACAAAAGCCTTGTTTGCAAAGAACAAAGCAGACAGCAGTTCCTCGTATCTTAACAATTCGGCCTTGTACTTGGCAAAATCCCTGCCCGATTCTTGAATCGCTAAGACAATCTTGACAATAGCACTTTGCAAAGCTTCTTTTTTGCGCTTTTTCTTTACAGTGGTTTCAATAATCTCAGATACCGCATACACGCCTCTCACGGCAGTCGTTGCTACAGAACTTTCAATTCCTATGGTATTAAGATTTGTAATAGCCGACAAACAATTCCGCTCCATAGTGTCAAAGTCGAAATGAACCTGTGTATATAAGCTATTGTCAATTTTGACGGTTCTTTTTTCATAATGTGCATGCGAATCCTTTACAAGGGTTTGATTTTGGGACTTGCTGATTTTCTTAATTGTCCCCATTAACTCCTTAGCGCATATCAAGTTTTTCATTGCGGAGATTCTTTCGATTTCCAGATAACCGCCCAATTGGTTACTATAAACTTCAAGTTGCCCAAACAAATCCTCAATTTTGTACTGGATTTCACTAATATCGTCCAATCTGTCCATTTCGAATTCAATAGAGCCGTCGTTTAGTGTCTTCTTTTTTATCCAGTTTAATAATCCAGACTCGTTAGTAACAAATCTTTTGTTCCCTATGTTAACGGCTTTGTTTATAAGCGAACCTAGCTCGTTGGCTAACTGGGGCAATCCAACTTTTATATTGTCGCAGGTTTGTTCCAAGTCGGTTTTTCTACCTTGGAGAATATCAGATTCGTACAAGTCGCGCCTATAGTATTCGCATTTTAGAACATATATCCGGTATGGAATTCTAACCACATCGAAAATTAAAATCGCCACTAGTCCGAAACCTGAAATTTTTGTCAAGATGGGAATATTTTCATTCCATAAACTTGACGGGAACATCATGAACTGGAATGTACTGAGAACTATCAGTAGCGACAACACCCAATGAACGACAAATGATGCGGAGGCGAGATAGGCATAGTGGAATCCAAATATTCCGCCTAATAATTCGTACAAGTATGCTTTGCCAGATGAGTGCTTGTCTATATAATGACCGCTTTTTAATATCCGTTTCCTTTGGCGGCATATAATTATCAGCACTATTAATATGACTATAAACGCAGCACATACTGCAATTTTCAACCAACTTTCATTGTTTTCTAAGAATGAGATTCTTTCTTTTGATGAGTTGTATTCTGTTTCCGAAATCTCAGCCTTGTGAGTTTCTAGAAATTTATAGTCCGAATCATAATCTTCGTTTCCAAAAACCTTAATTATGTTGTCACCAAGATCTTCCCAAGATGCCTGCTTTTCGTCGCAGGAAACATTCAATGCAACTAGCGTGAATAATGTCAGTATTTTCCAAACAAAAATGTGTGCATTCATATAGCGTACCGTATTTTTGATAATCATTAGCACTTTGTTTCAAATTGAAATGCAAAAGTAATCTGTCAATTTGCCAAAACTTGGCAACGATTATTTTTTCCGAATACAGCGAACACTATAATTAAAGAAACCTGTTTTATACGATGTATCTTGTCCTCCCGTCAAAAAACTTTGAAACCAGCCCAGAATTAAGTAAGAATCCGAAGAACTCCAATAAACAGATCTAAACGAACTACTAAATGATGGTTCATCATTTTTAAAACCACCTATTTTTTCTTTTTGTTTATAAAGTCCATCTAACTCATACTTGTCCGGTAAAAACCAGTCACTCTTTCCAAAAGCGACCAATTTGTCACAGGCCTCTTTGGCTTCATACCAGTCGTATGTGCCATCAAGGTCATACGGTAGCACTTCGTAGTTCTTATAATTGATTTGAACTGTTTTCGGACTATTCTGTGCAAACATTACCGCTGAAAGTATTAGCAAAACTGATAGAATACCTATCTTTCTCATATTTATATCCCTATATTGTGTCGGGCGCAACCTTTTTTGTCCGCTGTGCCTTACGAACAATTTTACACAATAGAAGCGTGGCACTGATATACCACTTCTTCAGTTGAAGGTCGTGAGAATTACCCTTGGGAAAGATGTGTAAAATAACAGTCCACGCCGCAGCGTAAACCATCACACTCTCTTGTCCCGAAAATTTCTCACGTTTTCAACTGCAAGACGAGCATAACGCTTCGTTAATCAATATGTTTGGTCGGTATAAAGTACCAAACCAAGCGCAAAAATAGGAATAGTAAATAATATGACAAAATTTTTTTTACCCTACCAGAAACATCAAATCTGTAAGGAATCCCATCACAAATCCCAATGCCACGCCAAACCACACCAAGGCCTTCAGCTCCTTGTCCATAATAGAGATGATAAGCCGTTCAGTTTCGGCCATATCCATGGCGTTAAGCCTGTCCTCGATAATCTTCTGTATGTTGATGGTTTCAAGGATTTTGGGAAGATTGTTGGTTATAAGCGACTTGTATATCTTCATGCAAACTTCCTTTATGCGGGCAAGCGTTTCGGCATTTGTGGCGAAAAGTTCACTTATCGGTTTGTCCTGCAACCCGTGCAATTCGCCTTTCACCATATTTTCGACCATTTCTGGAGCATTTTTCCGCAGCATCTCGTTGATATTGTCGGCAAGCAACCTCTTGGCAGAGTCCTTCATCGTTTCAAGCACTACCGAACCAATTCCACCTAGAATGCTACCCGACAGTTTATCCTGCACATGCCTTATTGCAACATCGGCAATATTCTCGCCAATAGCCTCGTCGCTCAACTTGTTGCAAATTGCATGGCAAATGCGCTGTTCAAGTTTTTCCGAAGCAATATCTATCTCCTTTTCATCAAGGTAACGGACTGCGAACTCGCGTATGCTCTGCTGCGAATTGCATATCCCGTACAATACGCCATCAAGTCTGTCCGACACTTTTTTCATCATATCGTCGGACAATAGCGTCTGCGACATGGTTTCGGCATCAAGCAGATTACGGCTCACCGCTTCACCGACAGCCCTTGCAATGCGCGATTTTTCCTTGGGAATTATGCCCGGCGTAAACGGAACATGCATTTTACCTATATATTTAGCCTCGTATGGCGAAAAAAGCATCTTTATCGCAATCTTGTTTGTGATTCCACCGATTACACCGCCGACTATCGGTCCAAGAATAAGCTTGATTATTAGCATAGTGATATTTTTTACAAAAATATGAAACTTAGAAATAATTAAAACAAATATTCGTTTGACTCTAGCAAGGCCATTCCGCTGTCAACAAGTTCAAGACAGAACTTCGACGATTCTCCCAACCTGTCGAAAGCGACAATGGCATAGAATTCCACACCTATTTCGTATGTCACAATATAACCGTAGCCACTTGGATATTCGTCATAAACATCGTTTACATCATAATAGGTAGCGACTCTCACATCATCGACCGAAGAACATTCGTCTGCGCCACAAAGGTCTAGTACGGTATGTTTTGTTTCTGTACAATTGATTATATGTGGTGCATCAGCCAGTCTGTTCTTTACAAATGTTGTCGTTTTCAAAACAATTAGCATATAGGCGTAAAAATTTTGACAAGTCAAGTTTCCTTAAAATATCTTCGTACACAGCACGACAATTGCAAGCACAATGACAACCAATGGAGCGAGTCCTATCACTATCCACTTGATGCGCTTAACCATCTTTGCAAGTGCTTCGTTTTTCGGCATCAGGTACGACTGGACAAGGTTGATGATGCTTATTGCCACTACAAGTATATCGTCAACCCAGCCGTATGGTGTGATGACATCCGGAATGAAGTCAAGCGGTGCAATTGAGTACAATACGGCTATCGCAATCCAAAGCCACGCGCCTGCGTGTGGCGAAACGCTCTTTCCTCTCGATAAAGTTTCTGTTTTGTTGGTCATAATCTTTGTTGTTTTTGGTTTGAGAGGACAAAGGTATGGGGAGAGATTGCCAAAAGGTGGCAGAGAGAAGTGTTTTTCTCCACTTGTTGCCGTCAAATTGGCAATGGTAACCTTGTCCTCCTTCAAAATTTATTTTGCCCCCTCTCTAACTGCTCTACTTACAGCCTCAATGCCACCATTGTGAGCCATACCTTTGTGGTAAACCTCAGGAACCAGAATAATAGTTTTGCAGTCTTCACATTCATGGAGGACTCTTTTTATGTTTTTAGGGTTATTGCACCTATTCAAAACTTCTTGCTTTGAGCAATTCCATTTTTTCATTAATCTTTCAACAGCTGCGGCATCGCCTTTAAACGCCTTAATTTCATCAACGGTCTTATTTTGGCTTTGGGCTAGCCTTTTGTATGCTTCTTCGTGCAACTTTTCCCTATTAACTTTTCCTCCTTTTAGCATTTCGTCGCGATTCAGATACTTGTCAATGCCTTCGTCAATCTGGCATTTCAACGGTTTTCCTGTTTTAGTTCCAGGGTCTTTCACATTTCCAAAATCAGCACGGCCATTCTTATATGGGACACTTATATTATCTGTTTCCAGATCGTCAGCCCATTCCTTAATTGTCTTTTCTTCTCCTTGAATATTCAATTTCTGATTAGGATTTCTAACATATTTTGAATTTCCTTTTTGTCCAGTCCAGTTGCCATTTTTTCCATTGTTGGGAGATCTATGCTTTACGCCCTTGCTGGGACTATTTCCGTTGGCACCATTGGCCTTGTTGAAATAGATATGCTTCTTGATGTCTTTCAACTCATCTTTGTCAGCTTTCTTCGAGCCATTTCCTATAGTGTGGGAGTATACGGGTAATGGCTTGTCCGATTTTACTTTGTCAGCAGCCTTCTTTATTGCATCCTTAGTCTTGACGTATGTCGGATTAAGACAAGTGTGCTGTGATAGTTTTTGAGTGCTGGCTTTTAATGTCTTCTTTTCGAGAACATTTTCCACGGTTGCCCCTGTCGATTTGACAAGTATGCGTTCGCTTCCTTCCTTGATTGTGTTTACCCCAACCTTTGAGAACACTTTTTTCGCTTCAAGCGTCCCTATGTTTCTCGCATAATTCTTCACTTCAGATTTTGGTAAGTTCGAAATGTATTTTTTGGGAACAGAATGTACCATTTCGTTCCTTGCGAAAACACTTAACGAATTGGCTACAGTTTTCGTTGTACCTTTCGCACCAACTTTTACTGCTGTTTTTGCAGTTTTGCCAACGAGGTTTGCCACCTGTGAATATGCAGATGTACAACTTGCCAGAATGCTTGCGCCCAATATTATTGAGCAAATAATCATCTTAATAGTTCTCATATATGTATCTCTTTAAATTGTTTCTTGATTTGATTGTATTTTCGGTCATCTCATTGAAGAGTGCGTCTGTATAGAATTCTGCCATTTGTGAAATGTGTTCGTTCATCTTGTACTGGAACTCATCAAGTTTTTCCTTGACATACTTGGCATCAGAATTATAGTCGAATAAAGATTTGCCTATTTCAATTAATGAAATGACATCGCCGACAACAGGAATCCAGGAAGCCACTTCCATAACATCTCCTACTACATCGTCTTCATTTTGCCTGTCGTAAATCTTCTTCATTTCCGAGATGTTGCTTGGCAGTTTGAAAGTAGGGCATTCTTTGTTCTCACTTTTCTTTATGTTCGTTGCGTTGGCATTCCTCCTACCTGTCATTTCATAGACGAAAGAATTTCGTGCGTCGTTAAGTTCGTTTCTTGCTTCTGATACGTATTTGTCTATTGTGGATATTATTTTCTTCTTTGATATATGGGATGCGTATGTCCGATAAAACATTTTGTCGTAGGTCTCTTCGCTTCCTTTCTTTTTTCCTTTGTCAGAATCAGAAAAAAGCCCTACAAAAAAATTATAAACACTCTTGGCAGCATCAACAATGCCATCAACCATCCCTTTCCCTACATTCAGAAGGAAATCGGTGGGATTATCCCAAAATGCATCCCAGTATTCTCCTAGTGAAGGCATAATATAGGTTGCAATTATTTCTTGAGAAGCATTGGTAAGGTAATTCATAGTTTCCTCGTATGCGTAGGACTTATATGCAGTCAAAAGCTCTTGTTCCGCAGTGACGTATGCATTAATACTTTCTTCCACTAGCGGTCTGAGGGCTGTTCGTATCGAATCGTATTTTGGAATGAAAACTTCGGCGAGGTCAGTACTGGCAAAAGCATTTGCAAGTCCTTTTACGTCTTGATATTCAAGGTCGTTGATGTCCGCCAAATAAGTGTTCTGTAATATAGGCTTTAGGAATTTCTGGTCGTAACTATGAGATTTGTAGTAGTTGCCAACTTGTTGAATTTCCATTCCGCTGAGCAGATTGAGAATGGAATCCTCATATTCTTCTCCATATATTTCTGCGTATGGATATATCAGATCCCTGCGGGCAATATACTTGTCCCTTAATGGCTCTTCGAGGTCTGTCGATATAAATGCAGTATACATGGCTTTGACATCGTCGTACGACAAATCATCTGAATTGGCAACAAATGTTTCATATAGTATTTCGTTCAGGAAATTGTGTTCGTCCTCCTTTGCCTTGTAATATTCTGCTATTTCGTGGATACCCATAGTTGACAGGGAGGATACTATGCTGTCTTCCTTTTGACCGATAACGTCTGAAAAATAGTCATAAAGCTGCTCATCGTATATGCTTATTTCCCTATACAGCATCAGGTCTCCGTACGATGCCGACATATAGTCCTTTGATGTCAGGTAGTTCTTGATGTTTTCGCTTTGTTTCGGGTACTTATAGCTGTCAACTATCAGTTCTTCTACATCATCTCCGGCGATGGCAGTGGTAACTTTTTTCGCACCTGTACAAGATGTTAATACTATTTCAACGACGATAATAACTATGCTTACAACCTTTTTCATATTACTTTTTTTATTATTCAACTTATTATCAAACTTTTCTCTAAACATTCAGTCCCTCCATCGGCTTATTTATTCTGGTCCGACGATTTCACTCTGGCCCTATATACTTCCGCATTTTTCCTCATTTGTTCGCGCACTGGGTCATTAATGATTATTAAAATGCCTATTAACTTTATTATTTCTTTCAAACTCATAATTCTATTGTTTTTTTGTGTTAATACTCCGTTTACTTTCTTTCAGTTTTTTTGTCCTGCTCGTTGTCATCCGAGAACAGAGCTACCATTCTTTCCCTGAAATCCCTTACAGGGTTGCATGGGTCACGCAAAACTGTTGTCTGCCACTTGATTACCTCAATGTATCTTCTCAAACTCATATTACCAATTTTTTTAGTTTAACATTGTTGTTTTCGTTCTCTTTCATAATTCACTTTTTGCGGCCGGCCGTTGTTGGCGACCGGACCAGGGTTAAACCTGTGGAGGCCTTTCACCTCCGTTATTCGTCACTCTGCGTAGCTGATCGGGCTAATCGTCCTGTTGTCCGGATCTCTGCTGTTCCTTCAGTTGCTGCTGAGTCTTCCAACTTTCGTGCTCATGAACCATATCAAGTACTCCAGCAACGAGTGTACCAACAGCGGCTATTCCAGCCAGGGCAATGCCTAATCGCTCAAAGCCTTTGTCTGTCATACTACCTCCTTTTTTTGGGGTTAGTACTCGCCAGCCACCTTCTCACCAATTTCTTGGTTTTACCCGCAGGCTGGCTTTACGGGTTAGCTTTCCGGCTCCACTATTGGCGGTTGCTCTTGATTGCCTTGTAGGCCTCGATTGTGATTATGACCACATTGGCACCCAAAAGCAAGCCTAACAGCAGTAAGACCATATTGCCTCCTTTTTTTAGGGTTAGTACTCGCCAGCCACCTTCACACCAATTTCTTGGTTTTGCCCGCAGGCTGGCTTTACGGACACGCGTCCCGTTTCGCCTACTTGCGTACGGTGTCGCACACCTCGATGATGGTGGTAGCAACCGTAACGACAATAGTCAGCACCTTTATAAACGTACCCATATCGTCCTCCGCTTTTGGTTAAACAATCCCTCATCACCACCACACCAAGTTCCTTGGTTTTGCCCGCAGACGAGGTTTGCGGACTTTGTTTCCGATGTTTTGTCTGATTTATTTTTCATAATAGGTTTGTTCCTCATATTAATTTTTCATTTTTTGTGGCCGGCCGTTGTTGGCGACCGGACCAGGGTTAAACCTGTGGAGGCCTTCCACCTCCGTTATTCGTCACTAAGCTCTTGCAGTTTCCAACACTACTTCTGCTTTTCCTGATCGTCGCGTCTCTGCTTTGCTTCGCGCACTTCGTTGACTGTGGTCAACACAGTGCCTGCGATAGTTCCTGCAGCAACGAGGATAGAAAGAGCTGTGTTGAAATTGTTCCAACCGTTTCCCTTCATACTATCAACTTTCTTTTTTGCGTTTAATACTCGCCAACCACCTTCACACCAATTTTCTTGGTTCTGCCCACAGGTTGACTTTGCGGACACGAGTCTCTGCTCAGCGACTAGCTGCAAACGATGTTCATTATCTTTATGATAGCGGTAGCAATCGTCGCAATGCAAGCCAGTATCTTCAGAAATGCTGTCATAATGCCTCATCTCTTTTTGTTTAACACTCTCTCGCCACCCTCATACCAAAACTTCATTTTGGCTTGCCCGCAGACGAGATTTACGGACAAAAGAAACGGAAGCGCATCAGGTTTTATTTTTATGAGACTCCGCCTCTTCAAACTTTTGTAAATTTAGTTGTGATGATTAAATCATCATAATAAAAGTTTTGAAACGCAAAAGTAGTGTTTTTTTTATTACCACCAAAACTTTTCCTCTTTTTTTTAAAAAAGTTGTGTTTATATTTGCAATGCATTTATAATCAATTGTTTGCAAGATTGCATTCTTGCGATTTTTGGGAAAAACATCCGTTTTTTTGCATCAAAATTATCATTCCCCGACTTCCACAATCGCGCCAAACGTCATTTTCTTGTGCAAGTTCCTCAGAATTTGCATTCGATGAAATACTTATCTATGGCGAATGTTCGAGTTATGATACCTCTGGTTTGCAAAGTTATTCTTCAGGTCAGCCGTTAGAATTCATTTGTTGGCATTACCATTAGTGGCGGTTTTCATTCTTAGCAATTCCTTTGTTTTTGCTTTCGAATCCTAAAACCTTACGCCAAGCAGAGCCAACCATTCAGGTTGCACCTTTGTGTTAGGGTTGTTCTCAATTTCAATACCCTTGCTAGCAAGATACTCAACAATTGCTGCAGATGATACATTGAAGAAAGCTGCTACGGCACTTAATCTTTTGGCCTTACCTATTGCGTTATCTTCAATTTGTTTTGCTTCTTCGTCATCTTTCTGAACGCGATCATTCTCCTTTGTTCCATTAACATTTTCTGTATACTTGATGGCGGTTTCGTTCAAGACCTTCGAGTCCTTGAACTTTTCGTCGAGCATAGCCAACCATTCGGGACGTACCTTGGCATTGGGGCTGTTCTCGATTTCGATACCCCTGCTTGCGAGATATTCCACAATGGTTGATGTCGCCACATTATAAATGGCAACTAAGGCGCTTAATCTTTTGGGAGAAATATTATCCAAAGGCGGATTTTTTAATCCCCAAGAGTACCAATAGATTGGAGCAAATAAATATTGTCTTCCTCTTTTAGTAATTTTTTCTGCCATAATGCCATTGGCAAAGATGAGACGTTTTAAATCATCTGGAGTTTTAACTACTTCACTATCATCTATGAGTTTAAAAGTTATATTAATCAAGTTCTCAAATTGCTCTCCCGTCAATGATTTAAAGCGGAATTGTTCTCCTATAGAAGTTCTGATAACTTCTTTAAACTTAAGAAGATCCTTGCTAAAAGCATCTTGTGTTAAATCTGCGAAGTATTTTTCCGTTGTTTCATCTCGGACTGCTTGTGAAGCATATATTTCAGGGGGAATGATTTCTTTAACATATTTTTTTGTTATTGCCAAAGCTTTGTCAACTGCATTTGAGTCCATTGTGTTTATAAATGGCCTTAAACTAATAGCGGTATTATCAGCATTGGCAAGTTCCTTTTGAAAATATTCCCATGGAGTACCCAAAGAAGATGCCCCTCTAACATCTTTACCAAAAAATACCCTAATGATAGGGGTCATTTCCGCAACGGTTAATGATTTAAATTGATTTTTAGGGAATTTATCAAAACTTTTCTTTGTGTTGTTGATATAACTGCTATCTATTCCAACCTTTTGAGCTATTGCCCAATACGCATCACTTGCTTCTTTGTTTGAAAATATAAGTTTAAAAAAGAAACCAAACACTTCTCCTATTGACCATTCAATATGAATAATGCTATTCTCCAATCTGGCCATATTTGTACCTTCTATTTGTCTAAATAGGTCTGTTCGCACAAAAATTTTAGGTCTAATGTTTGAAAAAGATTCGCAATTATTTCGCCAATAGTTAATTAAAGGTGAAACAGCCTTGGTCCATCTTAATGGATTAATACAAGTGTCAAGTCTGTCATATAATATAAATAATTTTTTGTTTTTTTCTTCTAATAAGTCATTAATAAGTTTAATGTCTTTTTCTATTGTGATTAAAGTCTTTACTCCATTATTTATTAGTTCGTCTATTCTTACTAATGCTTCTTTTGCATATCCAGCACCTGTAATAGGCTTAACATAATCATGCAGTTCGCTGTTGTCTCTAATGGTCTTAAATTCTGTGTTAAGAAGAAGGACATTCCAAGTATAAATCTGCCAAAAGGCATTAAAGTAAAATTCAGGTTCTTCAATATTAGAGTACCTAATATTCTCAAATACTAGAGATGATTCATTTGTGGGTAAGATGTTTATGAAAATAGGGTCAGATACATTGTTTCCATTAGATCCTGCCCATTTCTGAATATTTCTTGCGATATTTTTGTCCGCTAATGCCTTATATAGGTATGTTTTTCCCGTTCCCTTATAGCCTTGAATTAGAAATTTCTTTGGGTCAAATAGACCTTTCATACATTCACGATAAAAGAATTGTTCGTCATTTATCTGTGTGTCTTCTGCAAAGTTAGAAACATTTTTTAAGGTATTCTTTAGATGTTTTAATATAGTATTACGAAGTTTAATAGCTGGGGTATTTTTAGAATAAGTAGAATAAGGTTGCGTGGTTTTGAAGAAATAATTATTTAATTTTTCAAACAATGCGTTGAAATCTTGGATTTTATTGCCTTGTATTGATTCTACAAATTCATAATCCGATTGTTCATCCCCTGTTCCGATTTTTTCGAGAGAAGCATTCCTATGTAAATACAAAAAGGGGAGAAGAGAATCTTTAGATTCATCGCCAATATAATTGATGAATCCACGAACTTGACTTTCGTGATCTTCTACCCATTTTTGTTGAGCATTTTCTGGCAATATTGAAAAAACCAGTTGTAATTTAAAGGAATTTGATTTTTTGTAATATTCTTTTAACAAATTAATTAGTCCAGGCTGGGTTTGACGGCTAAATCCGAAGAATCCTACTACGTATGATGATAAGTGCAGAGCTGCAGTTCCAAAGATATCATTAAATCCAGTTCTGGAATCAATAAGAATAATATCTGGCTTAATAGTCTCGCGTATTTTTTTAAACAAAAGATTGAAACTATCTATGACCGATTGAACGCTTGATAGATTAATTTTTGCAAGTCCTTCAAGGTAGTCGTTTCTGTCTGTGCTACTTTCTAAGTCTGAATAACCCTCATTAAGGTTGCCTGCAGGAACTAACCAAATATTATCTAGATTATTATATGCAAAGTTGTTTTTGTTATCATTACCTACATTTATTATGTAATCACTAATATCCAACTCTTCTGGATTGGATAAGAACTGAGCATCACTAATGAATTCTACTAGTCCATTTTTTTTGCCACTATTAAGTTCTGTGTGTTCCGATAAGTCAAAAAAGTTTAGATAGCCTGGTGCTTCCAAATCACAGTCAATAATAACAACAGTTTTGTTTTTGGGTGCATCTTTTTGGGCAGCAAGACTTATTGCATACGCGACCATCGTTGTCGTTCTTCCCATACCTCCTTTGTAACTATAGAAAGTTACTATTGGTATTTGTCTATCATTATTCGGTGATAGATATGGCGGTTGCTTTTCTTTTAAAAATGAATCAAACCGATATCGCGGTCCCCAGTCTATTTTATTAAAAAAAAAAAAAAAAATATTAAG
>CACWOG010000002.1 GCA_902762455.1 uncultured Bacteroidia bacterium
GTATATACACTATATAATTCTTGTTCATATTTAAATGGCAAGGCTTATGTAAGCATTAATCCGCTTATGTATGGCACAACATATTACTGGAGAGTGAGAGCGATAAATGCGATTGGCACTTCAAACTGGTCAAGTGTATGGCATTTCACAACATCATCTTGTCCGACACTATATAGTCCGTCAAATGGCACAACACTCAGTAATGCAGCATCTGTAGAACTAGACTGGTATCAAGTTTCGGGAACTGCAAGATACGAACTTGAAGTCGATACGACCAGTAGGTTTGATTCCCCTGTATATACACTATATAATTCTTGTTCATATTTAAATGGCAAGGCTTATGTAAGCATTAATCCGCTTATGTATGGCACAACATATTACTGGAGAGTGAGAGTGTATGGCATTTCACAACATCGGCTTGTCCGACCCTATATAGTCCGTCAAATGGTACAACACTCAGTAACGCAGCATCTGTAGAACTAAATTGGTATCAGTTGTCAGGAACTACTGGATACGAACTTGAAGTAGATACAACCCGTAGATTTGACTCACCTGTATATGCTCTTTATAATTCTTGTTCATATTTGAACGGAAAGGCCTATGTATATATAACTTCGCTTTTATCTGGCACAACATATTACTGGCGTGTTCGGGCGCTAAATGCTATTGACACTTCTGCCTGGTCCTATGTATGGCGTTTCACAACCGCCTATCAGTTAACCACTGCGCCAACACTTGTTAGCCCAGCAAACGGAAGCACCGAAATAGCGCCATCGGGAGTGGAACTGGTATGGGACGAACTGGACAATGTTACCGGCTACCGCTATCAGGTGGCTACCGACAATGCTTTTGCTTCGATAGTCCGCAACGGAACAACAGCAGGCACCAATGCAACTTGCAACCTTATGTATGGAACAACCTATTATTGGCGCGTTCAGGGCTACAATGCAAGCGGTAATTCAGTGTGGTCGGCAGTGTGGAACTTCAGCACTCACGATTGCCAGCAACCTACTGGCGAAACATCGGCAACGGCTTGCAGTTCGTACCTATGGCACGGCACAACCTACACCGAATCGGGCAATTATACGATAACCGTACCGCAGTCAAATGGTTGCGACAGTGTGTTGACATTGCATCTTACTATCAACCAACCGCTGGCAGAACTTGTCGAAGCCACGGCTTGCGATTCCTACGAGTGGGATGGCGAAACATACACAGAAAGCGGCACATACGAAAAGACTTTCACCGCTTCAAACGGTTGCGATTCGGTTGTTACACTTCATTTGACAATAAATCAACCGCTGGCTGAGCAAGTAGAAGCCACCGCTTGCGATTCCTACGAGTGGAATGGCGAAACCTATACCGAAAGCGGCACTTACGAAAAGACTTTAACCGCTTCAAATGGCTGCGATTCGGTTGTTACCTTGCATTTGACAGTGAACGAATCCCCAACACGCGATTTTTCAGCAGTTGCTTGTGGCAGTTATGTATGGAACAACCAGACATACACCGAATCGGGCAATTATACGATAACCGTACCGCAGTCAAATGGTTGCGACAGCATTATAACCTTGCATCTTACTATCAATCAACCGCTGGCTGAGTTTGTCGAAGCCGAGGCTTGCGATTCCTACGAATGGAACGGTGAAACCTACACCGAAAGCGGCACATACGACAAGACTTTCACCGCTTCAAACGGTTGCGATTCGGTTGTTACATTGCATCTTACAATCAATCATCCGCTGGCTGAGCATATCGAAGCCACGGCTTGTGATTCCTACGAATGGAACGGCGAAACCTACACCGAAAGCGGCACATACGACAAGACTTTCACCGCCTCAAACGGTTGCGATTCGGTTGTTACCCTGCACTTGACAATCAATCATCCGCTGGCTGAGCATATCGAAGCCACGGCTTGCGATTCCTACGAGTGGAATGGCGAGACTTACACCGAAAGCGGTACATACGAAAAGACTTTCACCGCTTCAAACGGTTGCGATTCGGTTGTTACATTGCAACTGACAATAAACGAATCCGTTCAATACAGTTTCACCGAAACCGCCACAAGTCCCTACACTTGGAACGGCATCGAGTACACCGAAACGGGTGACTATACGCAGAATTTCACTTCTGCAAGCGGCTGTGATTCAATCGTAACGCTCCACTTGAACATCCTAAGCGGAATTTCGCAGGACGGCACTGCGGAGATTTCAATATACCCCAATCCTGCAACATCTACGGTCAGCATATCTTGTGACAATTTCTACCGCGCAACTGTAATTGATATGCTAGGCAGGATTGTAATGGAAGTTTACGACACTACATTCGACCTCAGCGGTCTCCGTCCCGGCGAATACATCGTAAAGGTCTCAAGAATAACCGGCGAAGTGGAGGATTTGAAATTAGTTAAGGAATAAAAAAATAGAGACAACAAATGAAATAAACTTAATTAATAAAATAAATAATTATGAGTAATAATATTGTTGCATATATTGATTTACTTGCGTTCTCCAATCACATGCGAGAAAATACAAAAGATGCCGTAATGGCTATGAATAACTATAATACCATTTTATACACAAAATTGCGGGATAAAATTATCCATCCTGTTTCATCATATCCAGAAGAACTAAAAGAATTAGCACAAAGATGTTCTATTGATAGTTTCGATTTTTTCATACCGTATTCAGATTCAGTCTTCTTGATGTCAAATGATTGTAATTCTTTCGTAAAGCAATTAGGAAGTTTTGTTTTTGATTCATACATTATTACTGCTCGTTTTTGTGAAAATCCTATCGACTCTTCAAAACCAGAGAAAGGATATGTAAACAACTACTCTGTAAATGAGAATGGAGAAATCCTTGTGAATAAAGAAGAATGCAATTATTATCCTGCATTATTTCGTGGTGGATTAGCTTATGGAGAGGCATTCCCGATAGATTTATATAGTGTATTAAACAAAAAAACAGCAAAGGCAAAAATTATAACAGGACAAGCTGTTATAGATGCCGTTGATTTAGAAAAGGAAATAAAGGGACCTAGATTGATATTTAATCAAAAAGTTTACGAGCAATTGAATGATGACACACGAGATTATTGCCGTATAACTCCTGAATGTTCAAATATGTATGAGATTTTGTGGCCAGCTTTTAAATATATTAAACAAAGAGATCCTTTCCTGTTGAAGAAAGAAATAGATAAAATGTCAGACATTATTGAACCAGCATATAATTTATGGAAAGCATACAAACACATGCCATTTTCTGCACAATATTTCAATTTTATTGAGATGATAATTGCTTCAACAATTCAGTTCTTTGATAAAAAATGTAATTTAAAAGATTTTGCAAAAAGTAAAATATCAAACTGGATAAACAGAAAAGAAATAAAAGACAAGATAAATGTTGAAAAATACTAATTGAAATATGGAATACTATTATGCAGCATGCGAAATTATAGAAAAAATTTCCTTGATTATATCAGAAGAAATCAATATAAATGTTTCTTTAGTTCCGACAGGATGGGAATGTATAGTAGATGGTGGTTACAGTTTTGAAATTAATGATGTTGACATTCCTAGTAATTTAATTTATGTCCCAAATCCAAAATATTCGAACGACACAAATGGTTTTTACAGAGTAAATCGCATCCGTTTGAGCAAGATAATTTTGGATGATGCGAAAAATGGATTCCCGCTTTCTAACGAAATATTTAAAGGTGTTATAAAAAATCCCAAAACATGGGCATACTATGATAAATATATACGACGACCCTATATGCCATCTTATGCATAATATTTATAGTTGGGGCTACTATTCATTGCAGATAACGATGCTTTGGGTTGTAGATTTTTTTTGACATATCACCAAGAAAAAAAAGCCATACAGAATATAAATAACATTACATAATGAAAACACTATACATCATAGGTAACGGTTTCGATATGCATCACGACATTAAATGTTCTTACAAGAATTTCCGTGAATGGTTAGGCGAACATCACTCCGATGTGCCCAACAAAATAGAAGAAATTTATGGAGGTTGCGATAGTGAGTGGTGGTCTGACTTTGAATACAACCTAGGCGAGATTGAATTGATGGATTATGCTCAGCGGATAGCCATTGAAAATCCTGTGGAACTATCTTCCGATCATTGCGATAACACATGGAACGATGCACAAGTGACAATAGAAAACGAAATGTCCGAGTTATACAAATCGCTAAGAAAAAACTTCGAAAAATGGATTGCTCAACTAAATCCACCTTCACCGGACAAACAGATTTATATTGATAAAAATGATGCTAAGTTTATCGTGTTCAATTATACGCAAACATTGGAGACACTATATAAAGTACCTATACAAAAAATTTTGCATATACACGGAATGGTTGGCAAGAATGAAGAGTTAATTTTCGGACATGGTAAATCAAAAGAAGTTCTTAAAAAGGAACATCCAACACCCAACGACCTTTATTACCAAGGCAAATTAGATGAGGAGTCGGCAAGCAATTACGACATTCATGATGTTTGGGCATGGGAAGAGATGTTCGACCAAGTGTCTTCTATGCGAAAACCAGTAGAGAAAATAATTGAACAAAATAAGAACTTTTTCAATAGTATCAAAGGTGTGCGTAAGATATGTGTATATGGATTTTCATTTTCAGACATTGATGAACCCTACTTGTCAAAGATTAACAATTATGCCCCAGATGCTCATTGGGAAATAAGTTGCTTCAGCCCGAGGGATAGAACCCGTGCAAAAAACTTTTGTTATAAATTTGGCATTAAAGACTTTTCAATCATTCGTTTGTCCGAATTACAGAATCTGATGCAGTTAGAGATAGAATTTATATCTCAATAATTCTTTTATAATCAGTCCCTAGTTCCCTCTCTCGTTAATCCCTCATTCCCTAATCCCGCTATCCCGCACATCCATTGCCCTTACTGTCCTTATGGGCGCTACTGGCGTTATAGCCCCTAATCATCCCTTATCCCGTCATCCCTCTATATCGTCTATACAAACTATAGCCTCTATTCGCCCTTATTGGCATTACTGCCCCTACAGGCTCTACCGCCCCTAATCATTCTGTCCCTACAGTCGTTATGGGCGTTACATGCATTTCTAAAATCTCCTCCGCTACTACCTCCACAAAAACCAACGCAGGTTATAAGGTATTCGTCCCTCATTCACTTATACAGCAAAAAAATATGCCCAAGGGTATATGAAACTGGCTGAAAAAAATCTCCACCTTTAACCCCAACAAACCCACACAAAAACCCTGACACTTATCTCCCCTCGACATTCCCAACACACACCACCACAAGCAATATCGGGATGCCACACCCACAACACAACAACCCACACAGGGATGATGGTATGCCGATGTTGCTCACTCCACTTTCCTCTACTAATGTCGGGGAAGAATCATCAGTGTTTTTACCAACACTTTCCTACACTCAGGTAGTATTTTTTCGCCAGCCCTTGTGCATACCGCCATCACACTACACACTTGCGCTCCAGTGGGTGCTCGTTTGTGTGCGTGCTGTCTTTTTTTCTGCTGTAAACGCTCATTCAGTCCTCATCCGTGCTTTCCCTTGCCCCCAAACCCCTCTAAGGTAAATATTTAATAATGGGGTCAAGCCACACTATATATTTGTGCTCGCCTGCGGGTCACTCGGGCTAATCGGGGTGTCATAGTTTTTGCAGTTCTTGGTGCTTTTCCCACCCTTTTCAGCGGTTGTGTAGGTGTGTCGCTTCTTTCGTCCCTCTATCCGCTCCCCACCACCACAATTTTAAAACCCAAGCAAGAGCAGTCATTCTTTCACTCATTTCGTTCCGTGCCTACACTTCATTCACTCAATCATTCCTGCCCTTGCGAAAACCCCCAAAAGCACCTGCGAGGCAAAAAACTCCGCCACCCCTGCGTTTTCAAACGGAGTGCCCCAGAGCCCTCAATCACCCTCCGCAACAACCTAAGCAGTTCTTCGGGCTTCTTCTGTGCCACCCCCTCGTTCCGCTCGCGACGGCTCGCGCCTCTCACTGCGGCAGGCAGGTCAGTTTCTCCACTCCGTTTCGCAAACTGCCCACCTGCCTCCGTTCGGCTCAAGGCTGTATAACCTGCGTTGTTTCCTCCGCTACCTCCGCACCAAGCCCACCCGCCACCCAATATAGCGGTTTGCAGTTGAATATCATTATGCCGTTAAATAACCCTAATCTCGTTAAAGCCGTTAAGGACACTATCATAATGTCAATATGCCGTTAAATCCTTATCCCGTTATCGTCGTTAAAATCGTCTCCAACCTTAATTGTCGTTACGGTCGTTACAGCCGTTGTTGTCATTATTTTATTATGTGTCATCATGTCCTTATGCCGTTAATCCCTTATCCCGTTATCGTCGTTAAAATCGTCTCCAACCTTAATTGTCGTTACGGTCGTTATTGACATTATTTTATTATGTGTCATCATGTCCTTATGTCGTTAAATCCTTATCCCGTTATCGTCGTTAAAATCGTCTCCAACCTTAATTGTCGTTACGGTCGTTATTGTCATTATTTTATTATGTGTCATCATGTCATTATGCCGTTAAATCCTTATCTCGTTATCGTCGTTAAAATCGTCTCCAACCCTAATTGTCGTTATGGCCGTTACAGCCGTTGTTGTCATTATTTTATTATGTGTCATCATGTCCTTATGTCGTTAATCCCTTATCTCGTTATCGTCGTTAAATCGTCTCCAACCCTAATTGTCGTTACGGTCGTTACAACCCCTAATATCATTCCGTCATTGCCTCACAACTTTTCACCTCTCGTTCGTCCCGTTATGAAATTCGTACAAGGAAATTCGTAATACATTACATCCAAAATCAAAAACTAAAAGGAAACGGCAAAATTAGGTCGTTCCGCGCCCAAAAACAAGGTCAAGCCCTAAAGGGTGGCTGATAAAAAAATCTCCACACCTTCGGGTAGTATTTTTTTCTCGCCAATCTTGTTTTGTGCGCTCCACTTTCCCTTTTTATAACAGCCGTTCCTTTTGCATTTTTTCTTTTTTTCCTTTTTTTCTTTTTTCAGAGTGTGATGTTGCTTGCGCGGCGTAGTGTGCCGTCGTAGTTCGTGCCGTGGTGCGACAAGCAACAGGGAGTTATCCCATTTTTCATCAGTACTAACCAAAAAATTTCAACAAAATGAAAAATTCACACATTCAGGTAAAAACCTATCAGGGCAATAAGCAGCCCAATGCAGTTTATGTTTTGTCACGCGGATTAAATTAGGGAAAGCCTCTCGATGTCCCTTGTCCCAACTGTTATCAGATTCTCACGCCAGATCCCAGGCAGGCGAAAGCGGTTGCCCGTATTCTGTTCGAATCTGGAAACCTACGCCCTCATCTCCATGGTTCGGTAATCGAGTTCGTTCGCATCGATGTCTATCGCTCCCAGTTTACCCAGCTTTGGGAAACTTTGGATGCCGAGCGTATCTCTGCGGTCACCGCCAAACTCGATGCGATTGACAACTATCTGGCAAACCTCGCCAGCCAATTACAGAAAGTCAAGCAGCTCCGACACCATCTTGCCATCTCTGCCTTAATGCCGTAACCAATCGGCATTTTTTTCACAAAACAACAGGCATTTTGCTCTGTAGAAAAAAATAGTTGATAAAAATCAAATATTTTTTTGACATATATCATATATGTATTATCTTTGCAACGGATAAGGTTCTGATAGGTATCACCTCCGTACCAAGTCCGTACCAAGTCCGTATTTTTGTCAATTAAAACCTTTATTATTTTTTTTATTGGAGGCAACATTAAAACCTTTTTATCATGGGAAAAATTAAACAAGGAATCCTAGGCGGATTTTCCGGCAAGGTCGGAACCGTCGTAGGTGGAGCGTGGAAGGGCATCGACTATATGAGGTCGCTTGCAACTTCTGTTTCGAATCCAAAAACTAGTGCACAGATGGCAGTTCGAACTAATTTCAGTACGATTGCCCGTATTATGTCAAAGGCCAACCTTCTGCTGAAGGAATCCAACTGGCGACAGGCAAAGAAGCAGTCTGCTTTTAATGCAGGTGTCCGCATCAACTACAAGAACGCCGTTGTCGATGGCGTAATCGACATGGAAAGGCTTGTATTCGGAGAATTTTCATTGTCCGAGCTTACTGGTCTTGAAGCGGAATTTGTTCCTGATGGCACCGACTTAATCCTGAATGCTACTTGGACCAACGATGCTAACGATGAAACATCATTCGCCGACGACCAGGTAGCAGTTGCTATCGTCAAGGTTCCTGCCGATGGCGGTATGGACGATGTGATTATCGACTACCTCAACTACAAGCGAGAAGACGAGCAGCTTCGTATGTTCATCGGTCTGGTTGAGTCATTCACACCGGGCGACAAATTCTACGCCTATGTTGGTGTCGGTCGCAATCCGCGCAACCCGCGCGAGGTCATCAACATCCCTGCAAGGAATGTTATCAAGTTCCGCGCATCAAAGACTATCTAACAACCTGTAAATCTTAACTATATGGCTACGATTAGAAATGGTGTATTAGGTGGTTTCAATGGCAAGGTTGGTGATGTCATCGGACAAAACTACGCAGGTGTTTCTACAATGCGAGCAGTGCCCAAATATGTTAGCAACCCAAGAACTCCAGCACAGCAACGCCATCGCAGAAGGATGGCGCTTGCTGGTTCTTTTTTGTCCGCATTCAACAGAGGGCTTTCCTTCTCATCTTGGAACAAGAATGCAATCAAAAATTCATTTAACAACGCACTCCGTTACAATTTGAAGTATTTTGATTTGGACGAATCCGGCAAGTTATTAACCGATTTGTTTTCATTGAAATTGGGCGAATATGTTGGTGAGCCTCTGTTTAATGCCAAGATTTCTATTAACGACTTGGAAGAGGAGCAGGAGTATATTAGTGGAACATTGTCTTGGGACAACAAGATTGAAACGCCTTGGATGTCTCCAAATGATTCAATCATATTGTTTGCTGTTCAAGAAATATCCAAAGGCTTTTACAAGCCCTTGTATTGTGATGTTCTAAATAACGAGAGGGGTGCTGGCTCCGCCGACATACTTATTCCCTGCGGATTGGATGTTGATACTGGCACAATTATTTATTTCACCGTTGCCGTTGTCGCTCAATGTATGGTCAGAACTGGCCACAATCCGCAGAAACCAAGCGAAGTAATAAAGATTCCGGCAAAGAACATCAGGAAAAATACAAGTATAACCATTCCTGCTCACAATATACCGGCTTTCAAGCCTGCAGGTAGTTTTGTAAAAGAGGTAAAACGAAATCATAATATTAACTAATAAAAATTATCATATCATGGGAAAGATTAAGAAAGGTATTCTGGGAGGTTTCTCAGGAAAAACCGGAACCGTAGTAGGTGGTTCTTGGAAAGGCATTGATTATATGCGTTCTCTGGCAACATCGGTTGCCAATCCAAAGACTAGCGCACAGGTAACAGTAAGGTCTAACTTCAAGACCCTAGTAGAAATTATGTCAAAGGTCAATCCGGTGCTGAAGGCAAGCGACTGGAACCAGGCAAAGAAGCAATCTGCCTTCAATGCTGCAGTTCGCATCAATTACGACAATGCCATTGTTGATGATGCCATTGACTTCGAACGGCTATCTTTCGGGGAATTTACAAGGGCTGGTCTTACGGACCTTCACGCAGCTTTTGAGAACGACGAAACCAATTTCTCCCTAGACTTAACTTGGGTTAACGATGCCGATGGCAGTGTCTCATTTGCCGATGATATGGTTGTGGTTGTTATCGTTAGGACATCTGCAGATGGAAACTATGAAGAAACCACAATAAATTATCTCGATGCAAAGAGAGAAGACGAGCAGCTTCATATATCCATTGGACTGGTAGAATCGTTTGATGATGGCGATACCTTCTATGCCTATGTGGGAGCAGGTCACAATCCGAAGAAGCCGAAGGAAATCATCAACATTCCAGCGAAGAATGTTGTTAGGTTTAGTGCTGCGGCATCCCTGCGTAGAGCAGTCAATGCCGGACATTGATGTCAGGTAATTTGCATCTCGGCCATAAATTATTTTGTTTTTTGCAGCCACTCATTTTTTGAGTGGCTTTTTTATTATCTTTGCGCAGTTGAATCAATATTTCAACGAGTTAATATCAGAAGTCAGCCGCTGTTGTGGCTGGCTTTTTTTATTCATTGTGTTGCATATCATAAAAAAAATTCATCGAAATCCGTGGTGCGATTGTGGTGCGATTTACCAAAACAAAAATCGCAAGCATCTAATTTAAAGACACTTGCGACTTAATTGTTGTAGCCCGACCGGGAATCGAACCCGAATCTACGGTTTAGGAAACCGCCATTCTATCCATTGAACTATCAGGCCATCCAATTTTGAGACCGCAAAGATAATACTTTTTTTGTTTCACAACGAGATTTTTTCAACACATCGCGCGGATTTCTCAAATCTTCAACACTGTACTGTCGCGGCGCGCCACAACACAACTAGAAATCTTCAAATTCTCAAATTATCAACCTTCAGCTCAGCGTAGCTAAATCTCCAAATCCTCCTTTAACACTATAAACATTTATCTAATTCACTTTAACTACTGGTAATCACCATTTACATCTCTCCACCAAGGTGGTCGCAATCGCATTCGGCATCCTGATAATAAACGAACTGCACGGACTGACAGTACTAAAGAGAATTTTGAGGAAATAAGGGGGGGTATGTTTTTTTCTCCTTTTTCCGTCAAAAAAAATAAAAATAGATTCCGCCAACTTAGATACTATAGTTATTTATCCATATCGCATATTTCTTTTAATGTGGTATCCTTAAATGTATGCCATATTGGAAGTTCAATTAGTTTATAATCATCAAATAGCTGTTTTACAAATTCTATCTCAAAAACTAATCGCAAATCATTGGGGTCTGCTTCGGGATGTACTTCATGCTTTGAACCGACACGAGCAACTTTAATATAATAAAGGTCTCGAATTCCTTTGCCTTTTTTATACGGCATAAAGTAATAAAGATGATTCAATTCAACCGTTGATGGAAATCGTTTACCTGTGTAATAAATATTTATCGAACCATCCAAAAGCAGTTGTATCGCATCGTTTTTAACATAAGAGACCAAAACATTTTTATTTACTTGAAGCTTATCATTGTTATTACAATTGCAAACAATATGTTCTGGGTGTTCTGTTTTTACTTTGTCAA
This sequence comes from uncultured Bacteroidia bacterium, assembly GCA_902762455.1. Classification (GTDB taxonomy): domain Bacteria; phylum Bacteroidota; class Bacteroidia; order Bacteroidales; family ML635J-15; genus Bact-19. Next base: position 11,217 of record CACWOG010000002.1, read on the forward strand.
AATCGACTGTGGATATTTTTAATATGTTCTGAAATGGTTTAACTATATGCCACATCAATACAGGAGGCACTGCATTTCCAATAGCTTTATATTGTCTGCCCTGTGAAACCATGTCTATCTTAAACTCGTCTGGAAAAGACTGAATACGAGCGGCCTCTCTTGCCGAGAATCTTCGATAACGATTGCCCACCATATACACAGGATCTGTACTATTCAGACTAACTTTTGCAAGATGTGAACTTATAGTGTTGCAAGGTTCGTCTAAGTTCATAGCACGACCTTTATTCATCTTTTCTCGAACCGCCAACATTCCAGCAACTGCCCTATCACTAAAAAAAAGATTTTCATCGCGATTTGCCTCATTAGAAATGACATCACCAAGAACTTTTCTATCGGTTAATTTAACATGAATAGGAAAATGATATTTCAACAAATCATCTTCATTTTTAAATCCAATTATTATTACACGCTCACGTTTTTGAGGCACTCCATAGTCACTAGAGTTAAGTAATTTATATATAACATGGTAACCAGCAGATTTAAACTCGTTAATAATCATAGGAAATGCTTTGCCGTTATTTGCAGACAACAAACCTTTTACATTTTCTGCAATAAAAAATCTAGGTTGCCTTTCTCGAAGGATTTTTACCATCTCAAAAAACAGCATTCCTCTTTCATCTTTAAATCCTAATCTTGGTGGGTTTTGTGCTGATATCGAAAATGATTGACAAGGAAATCCTCCTATTAACATATCAAACTCTGGCAAGTCCGAGATGTTTATTTCTCTTACATCACTTACTATACATTTATGTTGAAAATTAGCATTATATATTTGTGTACAATAAGAATCATTGTCTATAGAAAAAACTATTTCAAAAGGATTCCCTTTATATTCCTTCCCTAAATATGAAAAACCGCCCAATAATCCTAAATCCATCCCACCACATCCACAAAAAAGCGAGGCAACTTTTATTTTTTCCATACCAATAAATCCGTTTGTTTGAATTCATTAGATTTAAAAGACACTTCCATACCATCACGTGGCTCCGCTTCTATTTTATCTGTTTTGTACAATTTAATAGGATCACGAAGAACAATCAATAATTTTTCTTTCTCGCTTAACATTAGCCTATATACACAATAATGATCTTTTATTGTCCCAGCAACTCTCCATTCATTAGGAGACATATGGAATCCATACATTTGGATACGTTGCTTACTTATAGTAGTTTTCACTTCTATATAACGATGATCCTCTGTACCATCAGCCTCAAAACTATCTATATCAAATCCTGGATGATAAGATGGACTATCAACAATTTGCACGAGACGAATAAAATCATTGTATCCATTAATTTTTAAGCGCATTTTTTCATGCCCACAAATAATAGCTTCTCCTAAGTTGCCAATTTCCTTTGTTGTAGTATATTCAGAGGAGATTATATCCCTTATTCTGTCATCAAAGATGAAATCAAATTCTTCTGTTCCTTTCAAAACAGAACGTATATCTGTTTTGAACAAATCAGGATTCATCGTGCTATTAACATACTTGAACCATAATGGCTCAATTGCTGACAATTCGGAAGTTTCTATATTCTTTTTATTATAAAACTTTTCATAACCACTAAAATAAGTGTCATCATCTGCGAAAACTTTCAATGAAACTTGTTCATTACCTCTCAAACTATAATATCCATTATGGCGTTCCAACAAATTTGCAAGTTCCATATAATAAAGAATGTCACCAGCATATCTAACAATATCCCCCTTTGTGCGTACCTTCCCCTTTATAGACAAAACTTTCGGATCTTTTGAATTATAGTATTTTTTGTGCAATCTGCGATTATCAAGGATTGTTTTTGCAATCTGTTTTGGTGTAGTCTTTCCACTAGTCACGCGAATATCGTTGAATATACAATAGGTTGCTTCCTCTGCAGAAATAGACATCTCCTTGTTACAATTTTGACTGTCAAGAATTTCATTTCCTGCCATTAATACCTGAACGATTACCTTTGCTGGCTTAAAACGAATATTTTTTTTAATGATATCCTTAATGTCTTGTGGTTTCATATGCCCTCCAGGAAATTGGAATGAGAATAGAGATAACTTTAGAAATTGAGTAAGATCCTGATTCTCATATAGGAATTTTGCCATTGGAGATGTTTCTGTCCTATCTATACCTTTATCTTCATAATAAAAGCCAAAAAGGGCTGGAATCTCTGTGCGCCAATTATCTAGTGTCTTTTTTGACTTGTCAATATTACCTGGAAACATTTTTATGGCATTGAAATATCGGTCACTATACTCCTCACATGAGCATTTCGGTATGCGGCAACATTCTTTTGCCATATACAACAATACATTCTCAATATTACTTTTAAATCTTGGACGAACAAAGTGTATCCTATGCCAATCGCCATCAGAAATTTCATAATATTTCACGACTTTTTTTACCATAATTTGTTGTTTTTAATCATATATGGACTTCTATTTTTTCATTCTTGAGTCGTCATTTTATCTCCTGCGAAGTCCGACAAACAGAATCTAACAACAACGACATTGCAAATATATATATTCCTATTATATTTTTACATTTTTTCTCAAAAAAAAGTAGCCAACAAGTTTCCAATCATAACTCTGCATACCAAGCAACATTACACACTCAACCCTATTTATGTTGCAGACATGATAGGCAAGCGAATACATCACGATAATAAAGACTATCTTTCTAAACATTATATGGACAACAATATACAAATTTAGCGAATTATAAATAAATGTATATGTTGCCAGAAACTACTTATTAACTTTTATTTTTTATAATAATATTTTCAACTAAAGAAATCTATACTTATACTCATATCGTTATTTTAAATGCTATCATCAAAATTCTTTTAGGAAATCTCTTAATCTATCAGCAATTGCTCGTGCCATCATAGGAGGCACCGCATTTCCAACTTGCTTATATTGGCTCGTTTTAGATCCCCAAAAAACAAAAGAATCAGCAAACGATTGTATTCTTGCACTCTCGCGTACAGTAGGTATACGATTGTACTTATAGTGAAAATGATGTCGGTGTCCTGTGTCAATTGTTATGCTTGGAGCTTTGCTATTTAGACGCGTCCAAGCAATATGAACTTTACGCGTTTGTTGCAATTCTTCTGGTAAATCTTTGTAGTTTCCTCCATCTGGCACCATTGCTATAATACGTTTTGTCTGCTCGGTATGAATTGTAATATCATGATTATAAACGCCACGACTACCTTTTCTCATTGTTTTCTGATACTCGCTTTGTGGAATATTTTGATAAGTAGCGCCATCTAGCATAGATGTTTCTGGAAGATCTGAAAGAGCTTCTTCTGTTGTAACGCGTTGCTTCGTTGATGCTTGAGGAAACACAAACTCTTGTCCATTTTTTAAGCCTACAAATATTGCACGACGCCTATTTTGCGGAACACCATAATCTGATGCAAGTAATACTTTATTTGTGACTTTATAACCAAGATTCTCAAAATCAGAAATAATTGCTTGTTTAATTATACCTTCACCTATTGTGAGAATATTCGGCACATTTTCAAGGACAAATGCCTTGGGCTGAAAATATGAAACCATATTTACAAAAGACTTGTACAATTTGTTTCTGTCATCTTCGACTATACGTTTGCCTGCAATAGAAAAACCTTGACATGGCGGACCACCAACAATAACATCCAACTTCTGCTTGCCCATTTTTTCCTCCACTTCTTCAGGTTTTAGTTTCATAAGGTCAGCACATATTGTTTCGCTTTCATGATGATTATTATGGAAAGTAACTAAAGCATCTTCCCAATTGTCAATGCCCAACAATACATTGTATCCGGCCTGCTCAAAACCTAGAGAAAGGCCTCCACACCCACAAAATAAATCTAATACATTATATTTTTTCTCCGTCATAACAATCTAGATAGTCAAACTATTATAAAGTAGAACCGTCAAAATCACAAAGAATTCATATAGATAATTTGTCCATATTAATACCCTCAAACTATTTATTATTTTCATTAGAAATAGCAGGATCAGCAATACCAAACATTTCTAAATACACTTTATCTAAAGTACACTTATCTATCGCTCCAACTAATAATGATTTATTTTTTATATCTTCATGAAATATATTTTTCAATTCAACAAGATTCTTAAACTTCGATTTATTTATCGCTTTCAAATATTCGACAAGTATAGGTTCTTTTTCAAATGGAGCATCACTTTTTGACAACACTTTACACAAATCTTTTGTCGATTTAATAATATCTCTTTTAAACGCATACTTGCAACAATCACCAAATTCTTTTCTTAAGTCTTCACGAATATCATTATCCAACATAGTTAGCGACATATAATGTTGAAAAAATAGAATCAAAAACGAGCTTTTATAAATAGAAATATCTCTATCTTTTTCTATTTGTTCATTCTCTATTTCAAGAAGTTTCATATATGCAGATTTTAGAATTGGGAAACCTTTTTCTCCGACAGTACGTGCGGACAATAAACTAGACAAATTGGCGATATCTTGAGGTTCTTCTTCTAAACGTCTAAACATTGTCATAGTTTCTTCTTCTCGCAGTTGTTTATATAGTCCGCTAATATCACTATGAATTTTATTATCTGTGTCTTCTACATTTTTTGCCAAAGCTTTAATTATAATCTCTTTCCCCTCAATATCTTTACTCATTTTCGACACTTTTCTTTGCAAAACAGAAATATAAACGCCGACAAAAATTCCTACTAATCCAAAAACAATAGTAAATACGACAAGCACTGTATTCATCACACTTATTTCGTTAGCAATTGTCGAATTTGAAACATCCACTAAATTTCTAACCCCATCTATATTGTCATTAAGATTTTGAAGATAACTTAGCGTATCCAACGGAACATTAATATTTAGTAGCGATAAAATCATTTTATATTCAATTTATTATTTCATTGACTTCCGCTATTTTACGAAAATCTTCTACAATTATTGCTAAACTGCAAACATACTTATATTTATTAAAAGCCACAACAGCCAGCATATGTTTCTTTTAAACAATTTATACACACAATCCGATCAAAAATCCCTCAAAATAATTTCACAAAAATAAAATTGGCTCAAATAAAAATCTTATCTTTGCCCCAAATTTTTCAAAAATTCATTAAAAACTTAAAGACATAACATAATGGAAGAAATCAAAACCACTGCCTTCACGCAGTTTCACATCGCACAGGGCGCACAGATGGCACCTTTCGCTGGCTTCAACATGCCAATCCAGTACACTAGCATAAACGACGAGCACATCTTCTGCCGTGAACATATCGGCGTTTTCGATGTTTCTCACATGGGCGAATTCTGGGTAACAGGCGACAAGGCTTTCGACTTCGTACAGAAGGTTACATCAAACAATGTTGCCGACCTCACCGACGGTAAGGTTCAGTACTCGTGCCTCCCCAACAACGACGGCGGTATCGTTGACGACCTGCTGGTTTACAGAATCAACGACAAGAAGTATTTCCTCGTTGTAAACGCTGCCAACATCGACAAGGACTGGAACTGGTGCATCGCAATAGCAGAAAAGATGGGCTTGAAGGTCGGACAGGACATCGTAAACGCATCCGACGAATACTGCCAGCTCGCTGTTCAGGGTCCTTACGCTCTTAAGGCAATGCAGAAGCTCACAAAGGCTAATGTAATCGACATGGAATACTACACCAACAAGATTATCGAATTTGCTGGCATTCCAGAAGTTATCTTCTCGACAACCGGTTACACAGGTGCTGGTGGATGCGAAATCTACGCAAAGAACCCGTACGCCGACAAGCTGTTGAAGGCTGTCCTCGAAGCTGGTGAAGAATTCGGCATCAAGATGATAGGTCTTGGCGCACGCGACACTCTCCGCCTCGAAATGGGATTCTGCCTCTACGGACACGACATCAACGACACCACCTCGCCAATCGAAGCAGGTCTTGGCTGGATTACCAAGTTTGTCGATGGCAACGACTTCACCAACCGTGCATACCACGAGAAACTGAAAGCTGAAGGCACCAGCAAGATGTTGAAGGGCTTCATCCTCGTTGACCGAGGCATTCCGCGTCCCGAATACCTCGTTTACGATGCAGAAGGCAACGAGATTGGTCATGTTACCTCGGGAGCAATGTCACCAATGATGAAGAAGGGTATCGGTATGGCATACCTCAACCGTGGATTCTGGAAGGAAGGAACCGAAATCTACATCGACATCCGTGGCAAGAAGGTAAAGGCCGAAGTTAAGAAGACTCCGCTCTTCAAGGACCAGATGCCTCAGGTTAAGTAATGTAAACTATTGAACTATAAGAATCTCGGGACTTGGGTTCCGAGGTTCTTTTTTTGAAAAATTACATAGAATAAAAACATCTTTATCTAATTGATTATCAATTGTTAATTATCCATTGTCAATTATAATTCCATGGCAACCACCTCAAACTTTGTAGATTATGTAAAGATATACTGCCGGTCAGGAGCAGGCGGCGCAGGTTCGATGCACTTCCGCCACGAGAAATTCGTGGAGAAAGGCGGTCCCGACGGTGGAAACGGCGGTCGTGGCGGACATATAATCCTGCACGGCACTACCAATGTGTGGACACTTCTGCACCTCAAGTACAACCGCCACATCTTCGCAGAAAACGGCACTAACGGCAGCGGTGCCCTATGCACTGGCGCAAACGGCAAGGACATTACCCTCGATGTGCCGCTCGGAACTATCGCCCGCGACGAATACACCGGCGAAGTGCTCTGCGAAGTCACCGAGAACGACCAGGAAATCATTCTCCTCAAAGGCGGTCGCGGCGGACTTGGCAACGCCGAATTCAAGACGGCAACCAACCAAGCGCCAAAGTTCTCGCAGCCCGGCGAACCCGGAATCGAAAAGACCGTAATCCTCGAGTTGAAAGTGCTTGCCGATGTCGGTCTCGTTGGTTTTCCCAATGCAGGCAAATCGACATTACTGTCGGTTGTATCGGCAGCAAAGCCCGAAATTGCCGACTACCCTTTCACCACGCTCGTGCCTAACCTCGGCATCGTAGCCTACCACGACTACAAGTCGTTTGTAATGGCCGACATCCCAGGAATCATCGAGGGTGCAAGTCAGGGCAAAGGTTTGGGACTTAGGTTCTTGCGTCACATAGAGCGCAACTCGATACTGCTATTCATGGTTCCAGCCGACACCAAGGACATCCGCAACGAATACGAAGTACTGCTCAACGAACTCACGCAGTACAACCCCGAACTGCTCGACAAGAAGCGCATCCTTGCTGTCACCAAGTGCGACCTCATCGACGACGAACTTCAGGAAATGCTCTCGAAGGAACTGCCCGAGAAGATTGAAACAGTCTTCATTTCGTCGGTAGCACACAAGAACATCGACAAGCTAAAAGACTTAATCTGGAAGGCACTGAACGAATAATCCTATGAACAGACTCACAGAACTTCTCATCGACGAGCGGAATGTCAAGCGCAAAGGCGGAATTTACCACAAGACTCAGGTAAAACTCGCCTACAACTCGAACCGAATCGAAGGCAGCAAGCTTACCGAGGAACAAACGCGCTACATTTTCGAGACTCGCACCATAGGATTCAAGGAACAGGAGGCAGTTCCCGTTGACGACATCATCGAAACAACCAACCATTTCGTCGCTTTCGACTATCTGATTGACACCATCAGCCAGCCTTTAAGCATTGACATTATCAAGCAGTTCCACAAGATTATAAAATCCAGCACTTCCGATGCGCAGAAACCATACTTCAATGTAGGCGACTGGAAAAAACTTGCCAACGAAGTTGGCGAAGCAAGGACAACCCTGCCCGAAGATGTTGACCGCGAAATGCACGACCTTTCGGACTGGTACGCCTCGCAGAAAAATGTACGCATTGAAACTCTTGCAAAATACCACTTCTACTTCGAAAGCATACATCCGTTCCAGGACGGAAACGGACGCGTAGGCCGCCTGATACTTTTTCGCGAATGCCTGCGCAACGACATTGTGCCATTCGTCATCGACAACGACCACAAGACATTTTACTACAGAGGACTACGCGAATTTGAACACGCACCCTCATACCTTGTCGACACAATGAAGTCGGCACAGGACACCTACGCCGAATGGCTCAAGTATTTTTCACCAGAACTTCTTAACGACTTGCACGCATAATGATTGAAAGCCTTGAACTTATCGACCGCGAGATTCTGCTCTTCATCAACGGATTGCACGCCGACTGGCTCGACCCGATAATGTGGGCGATAAGCAGCAACTGGTTCTGGCTTCCGATGGTGGCACTGTTCATCTTTATGGCAGTGAAGCGTTTCGGAAAATGGTGCTGGATTCCGATACTGGCGGCTACGCTGTGCTTCGCCACCACCGATGTGGTTTCGCACAATGTGAAGGAATCGGTACAGCGCTACCGCCCCACCCACAATCTTGAAATAGAGGCCGAAGTCCACACCGTAAACGACTATCGCGGTGGAATGTACGGATTTTTTTCCGGTCACGCCGCCAACAGCTTCGGGCTTGCGCTAATCACAATGCTTTTCATCCGCAGGAAATGGTACACAATAACCGCACTATGCTGGGCGGCAATCGTCTCATATTCACGAATGTACCTCGCAGTCCACTACCCTGCCGACATCTTTGTAGGATTCTGCTTCGGAATCTCGGTGGCAGTGGCATTTTTCATAGTGACAAAGGCGATTACAAAAAGGACGGAATTCAATTTCCCAAGAGAATAAATAAAGGTAACACATCCCCTCACAACATATAGTTAATTTCTACCTCTCTTTTCATCATTTTTCGGGATTGCACACCTATCGCAACGGCTATACCTTTGCAAAACCAAAGTTAATTTACATTTATTTACACAAACTCAAAAAAAACGATGAACAAACTTTCATTTCAATAAAGACTGAATTTTATAAGGCATACAAAAATCATCGTAAAACTGGCTGTGTCGTGAGATACGGCCATTTTTTGTCTCCCTCCCCAAAAAATTACGCTTTTTCATCTTCCTTTCTTAATTTTTTCTCGTCACACGACACATTCTCAAAGAAAAATAGACATAGAACTCATTATTAATCAACATATTATCTCGCAATAAAAATTTTTCAAAAATATTTTAGTTTATATTATAAACTTATTTATCTTTGCAAAGTGATTTAAGAACTAACGCGCGGTGGTGATTAGGTCACAAAAAGAAATAATAAATAAGGTTAATTTAAAATTTGATACTATGAATCAGAACGAACAAAACAAAGAGATGACGGCTCAGGAGAGCCTCTCCCTAATTAGTGAAATGCTGAACAACAGCAGACGCATCATCCTTCAGAACAACGCAAAGCACTTTATGCTCTGGGGCATTTTGCTCACAGTGACATCGCTTGTCATCTACGAACTTTGGCACATCACCGGCAGTCCCCTATGGAATTGCGCCTGGTTTGCCATGCCTGCATTGGGTTTCCCCATCGTGAGAATCCTCGACAGGAAAAATACCGATGTGCCACAAAATGTCATCAACAAGCAGCTTGGACTGATATGGCTCACCTATTGCATTTTTGCAGTCAGTATCAGTGTCATAGCAATGCTGGCGGTACCTATGAATATTTCGCTCGTCATTGTCGTGCTCCTTGGTTTTGCCGAAAGCATCTCGGGATTCCTGCTTAAAAACTGGGCTATCACCATCGGTGGATTTATCCTTGGCATCGGCGGAGCCGTGTTTGCATCAATGGTTTACAATGAGGCGCAACTGCTCATTTTCACCCTTGGTGGAATTATTCTCGTGGTAACTGGTCTGATTATTAAATTTCAATACAAGTAGCTATGTTTCCAAAACTTGACCCGATTCTTCATTCGGAGCTGAGGTTGGCGATAATGTCAATTCTTGCCGATGTCGATAGTGCCGAGTTTAGCTACATCAAGAAGCAGACTGGCGCAACATCGGGGAACCTCAGCGTGCAAATCGACAAGCTTAGTGCTGCTGGCTACATATCCGTCGAAAAAGGCTTCAAGGGGAAAATGCCCTGCACAACCTGCAAGATTACCCCAGCCGGAATAGAAGCATTCGAAAACTATGTGACAGCATTGAAAGAATACATTTCTGCAGGAAAATAAAGCTTGGGACAAATAACATCATCTGCCTTTTTGTCATTCTGAACTTATTTCAGAATCTGAAAAGGCGGGTGATGTTTTATGCGAATGCCAACACTCTAAAAATGCATTTTCCATCAGCAACAGGCAATCACAAAAAACTTCAAAAAAAGTTACAGCAAAAACATCTCCAATTAGAATTAATTTCATAATTTTGGCATTCGTCAATAATTGTATTTTTATGAAACGACTTTTAATAACGATTGCAGCGATAATAATTTCCGTATGCACATTCGCACAGATGGTGCCAGACCAGTTTACAGAAACAGTCACCCTTACCGACCAAGACGGCAACACTCACGACATAAACGCATATCTCCGCGACGGCAAATATGTTGTCCTTGACTTTTTCTTCACCACCTGCCACTATTGTCAGGAAGAAATGCCAGAAGTTGTTGCAACATACAGGGAAATGGGATGCAACGAAGCCGATGTCATTTTCATCGGCGTGGCAGTTGCAAACAGCAATGCGCCGAACACCGTTGAATGGTATATGAACGAATTTCATGTAGAATATCCAATAGCTCCACTGGAAACCAACCCGATAAACGAAACCCTATTCGACAACTGGGAACTTGACGGAACGCCTACATACATCTACATAACTCCAGATAGATCAATGGGAGAACTTCCACGTCCAATAAACTATGGCGATCTCGTAGCACTTGGAGCAAGACAAAGCGCTTGCCCCGACAATATGCCCATTGCCGACTTCTCAGCAAACAGAACCCGTCTCCCTGCAGGTGAAACGGTAACATTCACAAATCGTTCGCAACGTTCAACTTTATGGTCATGGACATTCCCAGGAGGAGAACCAGCAAGTTCTACAGAAGAAAACCCTACTATAACATATAACAACATAGGAACGTACAATGTAACACTAACTGCAAGAAACCGTCAAGGCAACGAAGATACCAAGACACGAGCAAGCTACATTGAGGTTGTTGCTCCACCGACGGAAGCACCTACAGCCTACTTTGCCGCAAACCAAGTTACTGTAATTGCAGGCAACACAATAGACTTTACCGACCTCTCTCGAGGAGAACCGTGGGTTTGGCAATGGAGTTTCGAAGGCGCACAGCCAACAAATTCGACAGAACAGCATCCCCACAACATTAGATATAACAATATCGGCTCGTTTAATGTGACACTGATTGTAAGCAATACACTCGGTGCCGACACGCTTGTTATGGAAGATTACATACACGTCATCCCTTCAATCGGAAATGCCGTACCAAAGGCAAAGTTCACCTGCGCAAGCAGACTTGTACAAGTTAATACTCCCGTAAATTTCGTAGATCAGTCCGAAGGATACCCGATGTTCTGGTCGTGGAATTTTGAAGGTGGAACGCCTGCAAGTTCCGAATTTCAGGTTCTGCCAGAAGGCGTAATATACGAAAACTCTGGCGTATATGATGTAACATTAGCAGTATCAAACACCAATGGCGGAGACATTCTTACAAAACACGACTACATTGTAGTTTACGAAAACTATGTCGGCTCGTATTGCGACACACTATGCAACCTGCTTCCCGACGAAACTGCAATAAAACTTGGTGCCCACGGACTTAGCGGGTATCTCGGAGGAACTAACAGCGATGGAATAACAACCTACGCCGACAAGTTCGAATACTACACATTCAACGAAATATCTTCTATCATTGTACCGATTATGAAATTGGAGTACAGCAATCCCAACGACTACATCACATTCATCACTTGGGACGGCAACGACCCTGTGCCAACAACTGTTCTTTCGGAACAAAAGGTTTTCCTCAGGGACTTGAGGGAAAACTACTTCCAAATAATAAACTTCAACGAACCATTGCAAATTGACGGTCCATTCTATCTCGGATATACTATTCCATACTCAAGTAGCACCAACATTGTAATCGGACTTTCACACAACAGAGGCTACGGACGACCAAACACATTTTTCGTACAGAAAGACGGCGAATGGAAAACCGTTTCCGAGGCATACGATAACATTTCTGCTTCATCCGGCATAAGAGTCGCTGCTTGTCTTAATGGCGAAGACGGAATCGAATTATTCTCCGAAACTGTAAGCATATACCCAAATCCTTGCGAAAACCTGCTTAACATCGAAAACACCAGCGGATTCGAGCCAAACGATTTCATTGAAATCTTCGACAACCTCGGAAGACTTGTGTATTCAAACAACAGCCTGAGCGGTGAAAAGGTCGAAATAAACGTATCCAACTTGCCTATAGGAACTTACGTTACAAGAATGTTCACACAGGGAAAGATTGCCGTACAGAAATTCGAAAAAATGGATTAGACATAAATTTTGATAGCAACCTTTAGCTCGCATAAGCAATCTACTTGCATATTGCCACACTTACCCCCTTCGACAGACTCGAACGGCTTATAACGCTCCTCGTTCCGTATAGCGTGTATGTTTGCCTTGCATTTGTTTTATGCGCCTTAACTTATCAAACAAGTTTGTTCTGTCTTCGGCTTTTAAAACATTCTGACTTATTTTTTCTAAACTATTGCATAAATATCTCCAACCCATTATCTTTGTCCGACAGAATTTAAAACAACACGACAATGATAGTACTGACACTTGATGCAGGCGGAAGCAAATTCGTATTTTCTGCAATAAAGGACGGAAAATTCATAGGTGAATCGAAAAAAATTCCATCAAACGGACACGATTTGGACAAATGTCTGCTTGGAATAATTGACGGCTTCAAGCAACAGCAGAAAGCCGTTGGCGAACCGATAGACGCAATAAGCTTTGCTTTCCCCGGACCAGCCAATTACCGAGAAGGAATAATCGGCAACACCGAGAACCTCAAGGGCTTCCGTGGTGGCGTCCCGCTGAAAGCCATGCTCGAAAACATCTTCAAGGTGCCAGTATTCATCAACAACGACGGCGACCTTTACACCTACGGCGAATCGCTTGCCGGTTCGCTTCCGCTCATCAATGCGCAGCTGCAGAAGGCTGGCAACAAGATGCAATATCGCAACGTCGTCGGTCTGACAATCGGCTCGGGATTCGGCGGAGGATTTGTTCACGACAAGTTACTAATTACCGGCGACAATGTCACAGCCTGCGAAATCTGGAAAATGTCGAACCGCCTCGACCCCGAACGCAACTGCGAGGAACTAATCGCAATACGTTCGCTACGAAGATTCTATGCAGAATATGCAAAAATTCCGTTCGACGACACACCTATGCCCCGCGAAATCTACCTCATCGGAATGGGAAAGGAAAAAGGCAACAAGGCCGCTGCCCAAAAGGCTTACTTCCATATGGGCGAATGCCTTGGCGACGCAATTGCCAACATGATTACACTATTCGACGGCATTGTTGTAATCGGTGGAGGCGTTTCGGGTGCCCGCGAACTTATTATTCCTGGCGTAGAAAAGGAACTTCAGCACAAATTCCTTTCACTTTCACGTGTTACGCAGAACGTTTACTGCCTCAACAAGCCCGAACAACTGGCCGAATTTGTAAAACCAGAAAGCAAAACTCTAAAAGTTCCGCTGTCAGACAAAACCGTTGAATATTCGTATATGCCCAAGTGCGGGTATCTGTTCTCATCATTCGACACCAGCATGATGATAAACATCGGTGCATACCACTTTGCAAAGGAAATGCTGAATAAATAGCAGAAAGTACTAATTATCAACTACATAGCAACAACTAGTTTCCAAAACATATAATTTATTAAGCATCAACACAATAATAAAATTATTAGTGCGTTGATTTAACAGAAATGTGTTGATAAAAATCAACTTACAACTGGAATTGTATGGATATTGGCAATACTTTTGCAATCGTCAAATTAAATTAAAGGCAAAGAATATGTTATTGTTGGACGATACGATTATTAATGCAGCTGCAACGGATACAGCAGCCGAAGTCGCAGAAAATAGCGCTGCAAGCCAGTCGTACTGGGACTTGGCAGTACAGGGCGGATGGATAATGATAGTTCTCGCAGTCCTTTCCGTACTTGCAATATACATTTTTATTGACAAGTACCTCGCTTTAAAGAAGGCTGGCAAGAATCAGGACGGATTCATGCAGAACATCAAGAACTACATCAAAGAAGGAAAGATTGACAATGCAATTGACAGTTGCCGTAATAATGGCAGCCCTATTTCGAGAATGATTGAAAAAGGTCTGCAGCGCATTGGTCGTCCGCTCAACGATGTAAACACTGCAATCGAAAATGTCGGAAAGCAGGAAGTTGCAAAGTTGGAAAAAGGTCTTGCTCTTCTCGCAACAATCGCAGGTGGTGCCCCGATGATTGGTTTCTTCGGAACTGTTACCGGTATGGTTCAGTCGTTCTCGTCGATGGCAGCCGCAGGAAATGCTCTTGAAATAAAAGATTTGGCTGGCGGTATCGAAACAGCACTTGTAACAACTGTCGGCGGTCTGTTCGTCGGTATCATCGCCTACTTCGCATACAACATCTTGGTATCGAAGGTCAACAACTTGGTAAACGACCTCGAGTCCAAGACTACAGAATTCATGGATGTATTGAACGAACCCGCATAAATTGAAAAACCATGAGCCTAAGGTCGAGAAATAAGATAAGTTCGGAATTCAGCATGTCGTCAATGACCGACATAGTGTTCCTGCTGCTCATATTCTTCATGGTGACATCAACAATGATTGCCCCGAATGCACTGAAACTGTTGCTTCCATCGAGCAACAACCAGACACAGGCAAGCCCGTTGGCATCGGTGTCAATCAAGGACAACCAGAACGGCACATACACCTACGCCATAGGAACAACCATTATGCCTTTCGAGAACCTGGAAACAGCACTCGTAAAGGAAATGGCGGAAAAGAGCGACGAAGCATACGTATCACTTCACGTTGACAAGTCGGTTCCAATGGAAGAAGTGGTAAAAATTATGAATATTGCTAAAAAGCACGAATATAAATTAATACTGGCAACACAACCCGGAGAATAATGAACTACTTTATGCAACATAAGGAAGCGTTTATCGGTTCGGCAATATTTGTTATTGCTGTACTGCTTTTCCTGTTGTTGTGCGGACTGAAAATGCCAGACCCACCACTGGTGGAAGAATGCATACTATTAGACTTTTCAACTCCTACAGAGGAGTCTACATTACTTGATACAAGAGGTGGCGGCGGAAATCCCAACGCAGGAGCATCGACCGCTAATGCAACTACAAGCAATCAAAATACCTCTACACAAAACTCAAATTCAAACTCAAACTCAAATCCCAGCGTCGAATCTCAGGCCTTCGAGGATGCTGCGCCCCTCCCATCAGGTAATGATAGCAAAGGTGAAACAACCGAAAATGTAGAACCAACGCCGACTTCAAGAGCCGAAGGCCGTGTAAACTTCGGCGGACTTGCAGGCGGAAACGCTTCTGGCAATGGCGGAAGCGGCACAGGCAGCGGCAACCCTGGTTGGGGTGGCGGTAGCGGTTCGGGCGGCGGAAGCGGAACTGGTCCTGGCGGTATCGGTGGAAGCATCGGAAATCGCAAGGTTACCAAGGTTTTGCCAGAAAACAAAGACAACATGACCGGTACGGTCAAACTGAAGATAACAGTCAACGAAAAAGGTATTGTCGAAACTGCAGAACCCGCAGCAGGAACCACTTGCAGCGAATGCGTTCCTTTCGCAATCAAGGCTGTAAAGCAGTGGAAATACGAAGCAAAACCTGGAAGCGGAACACAGACGGGAATTGTCACTGTTGAATTTAAACTGAAGTAATCCGATGAAAATAAAACGGTCAATATTTATTATAGCACTGATAATAAATGCTTTGTCATTCTATTCATGCAAGGACAGCAACGAAATTTCAATAAATGGCAAGATAGACGACTGCAAAGGCTGTAAAATTCAACTTGAGCGACTCTCCCCTATAAAAATCGACACCATAGCGACTGCCAGCACAGGAATGGACGGAAGTTTCAAATTAAACCACAAC
This sequence comes from uncultured Bacteroidia bacterium, assembly GCA_902762455.1. Lineage (GTDB taxonomy): Bacteria > Bacteroidota > Bacteroidia > Bacteroidales > ML635J-15 > Bact-19. The sequence goes on from CACWOG010000002.1 coordinate 27,351, forward strand.
GATAGCATACGCCGACTTTACCGTCTAAAATTGGAAAACAGACCGCCAATACATCTTTGCCTGGTCAACGGTGAAAGCATTGAAATCACAATAAATGCAAACGACTACGAAATTTCAGGCTCAAAGGATTGCACAGAACTGAAACGCCTCAACGACCGTATGACCGAAAGCACCCAAAAAGTGGAGGAACTACGTAGCAAAGTCAGCCAGCAATTCAATATCGACAAGGCAAGCCTCGAGGAAAGCAACCGCATAGCCGACAGCCTTTACCAGTCCGACAAGGAATTTATTTCGGATTTCATCAAGCAAAACCACACATCGCCGATAATATACCTTGCTCTGCACCAATATGTTTCCACAACGCAAATAATGCAACTTCCCAACGACTACGACATCTACAAGTATGTCCTTGATGAGATGAAAACGAACAATCCCGACCTTGAAGAAACAAGGCATTTGGAATCAATGGTCAGGAAATTTGAGTTGCAACAGGAACAGCGCAACCGCGATTATGTAACTCTTTCGGAAGGCTCAACAGCACCAGAATTTTCCATTCTAGACCAAAACGGCGACACAATAAGGCTCTCCGACTTCAAAGGCAAAGAAATTACCTTGTGCTTCTGGGCATCGTGGGACAAGAAATCGGTCAAGACAGTACAAGAATACCTAACAGAAAACACCGACCGACAGATAATCCTCATTTCGCTCGACAGCAACCGCGAACAATGGCTACAGGCAATAAAGTTCCACCGTCTCGAGAATGCCGTCAACCTCAGCGATTTCAAGTCGTGGGAAAGCATAACCGCCAAACTATACGGGGTAAAGGTTGTTCCAACATTTGTAGAAATATCAGGGGAACAAAAGATTGAGAAGATTCGATAACTCAAAAAAAACGAATCCACTTCCCTATTGTGGGAAATGGATTCTCAAACCAATAAACCACTTACCTATTTTTAATGTCTGAAATGCCTGATTCCTGTGAATACCATCGGAATCTTGTTTTCGTTGCAATACCTAATAGTATCTTCGTCGCGGATGGAACCACCGGGCTGGATTACAGCCGAAATTCCTTCCTTGTATGCAATCTCGATTGAATCGGCAAACGGGAAGAACGCATCCGAAGCCATAACAGCACCATTCAAATCGAAACCGAAACTCTTGGCCTTCTCGATAGCCTGCTTCAGTGCATCAACACGCGAAGTCTGTCCTGTACCGCTTGCAAGAAGCTGGGCATTCTTTACGAGAACTATTGCATTCGACTTGGTACTCTTCACAACCTTGTTGGCAAAGAACAAATCTTCGATTTGTGCCGAAGTCGGCTTTTCGTTGGTTACATACTTAAGGTCATCAATAGTTTCGATGCGAGTATCCCTATCCTGAACCAGAACGCCATTTATTGCACTGCGCAATACGTGTTTCGACACATTGTTGTGCTTCTGAACCAAGATAATGCGGTTTTTCTTCTGCTCAAGCACCTCAAGAGCCTCCTTTGTAAAGTCGGGAGCAATTATCACCTCGAAGAAAATCTTGTTGATTTCAGTCGCTACTTCCCTATCAATCGGGCGATTAGTAACTATTATACCACCGTATGCCGAAACTGGGTCGCAAGCAAGCGCATCCTTCCAAGCCCTAAGCAACGTACTGCGGGTTGCAATACCACAGGCGTTGTTGTGCTTCAAGATAGCAACTGTAGTGTCCTCGAACTCACGAATTAGGTTAATGCCAGCATCAATGTCAAGGATATTGTTGTAGCTGACCTCCTTGCCGTGAAGTTTCTGGAACATATCGTCGAAGTTGCCGAAGAACTTTGCCTCCTGATGAGGATTTTCGCCATAGCGCAAAGGCATATATTCGCGCTGCGAAAGTTTGAGCTGCGACATTGAATTGTCATCGAACCAGTTGAAAATTGCAGAATCATAGTTCGAGCTGATGCCAAATGCCTCGCGTGCAAAACGACGACGAGTTTCAAGGTCGGTAGAACATCCGTTTTCCTCGATTATATTGCAAAGTTCCTGATACTGACCTTTGTGCGAAACGATCAGCACATCCTTGTAGTTCTTTGCAGCAGCCCTTATCAACGAAATTCCACCTATGTCAATTTTCTCGATGATGTCGCTTTCGGAAGCATTCGACTTAACAGTCTGCTCGAACGGGTAAAGGTCAACAATCACAAGGTCGATTTCTGGAATTTCGTACTGCGCCATCTGTCCCAAGTGGTTTTCGTCCTCGCGGACTGCCAAGATACCACCAAAAATCTTAGGATGCAAAGTCTTTACCCTACCGTCGAGAATTGACGGATAGCCAGTAACATCTTCAACCTTAGTCACTTCAACATCCAACGACGAAATAAAGTCGTAGGTTCCTCCTGTTGAATAAATTTTTACTCCATAGTTGCTCAAATTCTTGACAACCAAATCCAAATCGTGCTTGTCGAACACCGAAATCAAAGCCGACTTAATAACTTTCTGCATATATCTTACTTTTTTAGTTACTTTATATAATTACTACTTTTTCAACATATAACGTTGACGCACAACTTCATACACTACTATTGCCGTCGATACCGAAACATTGAGCGATTCGGTCTTGCCGTGCATCGGAATCTTAACAAGACGGTCGGCACGCTTCTGCAAAGTCTTCGACACGCCAACATCCTCCGCACCCATTATTATTGCCGTAGGAACAGAAAAATCTTCCTCAAAGACAATGTTTTCAGTCTTTTCGGTAGCAGCAAACACCTTAAAACCGCTCTGCTGCAGGAAAAGAACCGCATCGACGAGATTCTTCTCTCGGCACACAGGAATATTGTACAAGGCTCCAGCCGAAGTCTTTATGGCATCTTCGGTAATCCTCGCCGAGTTGGTTTCGGGAATTACAATAGCCGTCACACCGGCGCACTCGCAGGTACGAGCAATCGCGCCAAAATTGCGCACATCGGTAATGCCGTCCAAAACAACAACCATCGGATTTTTACCCTCGTCGAAAGCCGACATCACCACGTTCTCCAGATTCTGATACGACACTGGCGAAATGTACGCCACTACGCCCTGATGGTTGCGGTTGGTTATCTTGTCAAGTTTCTCGGCAGGCACATACTGAATGTTAAGCTTATTCCTGCGCAACTCCGCCATAAGTTCAACAGCAAGGTCGCCCGTCATATTCTGACGGACAAGCACCCTGTCAATCTCCTGCCCTGCCCTAATCGCCTCGAGCACAGGCCTTATTCCAAAAATAAAATCACTCATCGTTCAACTTTGATACTGTAAATATTTTTCCCGACCGCCACGTTGCCGTAACCTGCTGCCATAACGACTGATAAGCATTCGAGCGCAACAATGAAAAGTCGTTTCTGATTCCCGAATTATTCTCAAATGTAAACATCATTCCCTGTTCTCCGCTTCCGTATATCCATTCCTCGCTGTTGGGCGTAATATTGACAACCGTAGGCGGACCAAGCATTATGTAAATCATCCCACGGTCGGTTTTCCAACCTTCAACCGATGACGGAAACAGCATATTTGCCAATGCCACACGGCTATAGAACACACGAATCTGCTCCTTAGCATTCTTTTCGCTCTTTGAAAGACCTAGCCAAAAGGCATCTATCGAAGGTTTCAAGGCTTTGGAAGTATCCATAACGGCAAATTCCCGTTCTGTACAAAGCAGTTTCATAGGCTCAAGCATATCTGCCACCTTTGTCACCGACGGATATGATGTATTTCCAGTAGCCACAATGCCAAACTTTTCGTTTTTTGCTGTAGAGCCAAAGGCATAAAGACCAGACTCCGACAGATGAAGTTCCTCGCCAGAGGTATAAGAAAATACAGAATCGGGAAT
>CACWOG010000003.1 GCA_902762455.1 uncultured Bacteroidia bacterium
TGGAAAACATTCCTGGATATGCATTTAGGGGTTGTAGTGGACTGGAAACAATAACAATAGGAAATTCATTAGAAAGCATAGGTGATTATGCATTCGATAATTGCAGTAGTCTGACAGCTGTTTATATAAGTAATATTTCGCAGTGGTGTGCAATTTCATTTGCTGGTTTATCTACTAATGCAAATCCTCTTGGACTTGCCCATAACTTATATATTAACAATGAACTTGTAACGGATTTGGTTTTACCCAACACAATAACAGAAATTAAGCCTTATGTTTTTAAGAATGCTACTTGTTTGACATCTGTTACTATCCCTAGTTCTGTTACAAGCATTGGGTATCAAGCATTTTATGGCTGTAGCAACCTTACTACGGTGAATTTCAATGCAGAAAACTGCACGACTATGGGAAGTTCGAGCAGTCCTGTATTTTACAATTGCACTTCATTTTCAACCTTGAATATCGGTGAGAATGTGGAAAACATTCCAGAATATGCATTTAAGGGTTGTAGTGGACTGGAAACAATAACAATAGGGAATTCATTAGAAAGCATAGGTGATTATGCATTTTCTAATTGCAGTAGTCTGACAGCTGTTTATATAAGTGATATTTCGCAGTGGTGTGCAATTTCATTTGCTGATTTATCTACTGATGCAAATCCTCTTGGACTTGCCCATAACTTATATATTGACAATGAACTTGTAACGGATTTGGTTTTACCCAATACAATAACAGAAATTAAGTCTTATGCTTTTAAGAATGCTACTTGTTTGACATCTGTTACCATCCCTAGTTCTGTTACAAGCATTGGATCCCAAGCATTTTATGGTTGTAGCAACATTACTATAGTTAACTTCAATGCAGAAAACTGCACTACTATGGGAACACTATCCAGTCCTGTATTTTTTAATAATACATCAATTACAACCTTAAATATTGGCGAAAGGGTTAAGAGTATTCCAGATTATGCTTTTTCTAATTGTTATGCACTTACAGAGATAACTATTCCCGACTCAGTAACAAGTATTGGACAAAAGGCTTTTTATGCTTGTAGCGGACTGACTACGTTGAATTTCAATGCCAAAAATTGCACAGTCATGGGAAGCTCAAACAGTCATGTTTTTGACAATTGTACATCATTGTCAACCTTGAATATTGGCGAAAATGTAAAAATTCTTCCTGATTGTGCATTTTATAATTGCAGCGCTCTGACAGATGTTACTATTCCAGATTCGGTTGTGAGTATTGGTGAACGAGCATTTTATGGATGTAGTACTCTGGCTACGGTAAATTTCAATGCCGAAAATTGTACTACAATGGGAAGTGCCGATTATAAGGTATTCGAAAATGGCTCAATGTTAACAACATTGAATATTGGAGAAAAAGTAAAGAATATTCCAGATTATGCATTTAATGGTTGCAGCAATATGACAGGAACATTGGTTATTCCAGATTCGGTAATAAATATTGGCACTTATGCTTTTGGCAGTTGTAGTTCTCTTGATACTCTTACAATAGGCAAAGGTGTAGAAAGTATTGGGGAAAGAGCCTTCAGCGACTGCAGCGAATTAACTGTGATTAACTTCAATGCCGAAAACTGCACTAATATGGGAAGTCAAAGTATGAGAACTTTCGAGGGCTGTACTTCCTTTTCAACCTTGAATATTGGCGATAATGTAGTTGCTGTTCCTGAGAATGCGTTTTATAATTGTAGCAACTTGACATCGCTAACAATAGGCAATTCTGTTACAAATATTGGCAGTTACGCGTTTTTTGGCTGTAGTGGACTGACAAGGCTGATTGTTCCCGATATGGTTACTAATATTGGCAGTCGAGCGTTCTATAATTGCAGCGGGTTGGATTCTATAACGATAGGCAGTTCGGTAGAAAATATTGGAGACTATGCTTTCCATTATGCAGATAACATCACAGAAATAAACGCATTGGCAACTACCCCGCCAGTTCTTGGCACCCAGGTTTTCACATCAACCACAGCAAAACTTGAGGTTCCTTGCAGTTCATCGGCTGCCTACGGTTCGGCAAGCGGTTGGAGCGATTTCGACAATTTGCAGGAACGCTTCGGCTATACCTTGAATGTCTCGACCGAAAATGAGCAGCAGGGAAGCGCCAGCATAACACAGCAACCCTCCTGCTCCGACAACTCCGCCGTAATAACCGCCACGCCAGCTACTGGCTACCGCTTCCTGCAGTGGAGCGATGGCAACACCGATAATCCAAGGATAGTCGTTGTTACATCGGACATCACATATACCGCAGGGTTCAAGGCTGCCTACATAATAACGGCAAGCGCTGGCGAAGGCGGAACAATAAGCCCCAATGGAGATGTAACGGTTGATGAGGGCGAAAGTCAGACTTTTACAATCACACCTAATGACTGCTATTCAATCGCCGCAGTAACTGTTGATGGAGAAAATGTAACTCTTGGAGCTGACAACACATACACATTCGAGAATGTATCTGAAGGTCACACCATTGCGGCAACTTTCGAGCAGATAACATATACAATTACCTCGACTGCTGGAGAAAATGGAACAATCACACCTTATGGTGCTATTACCGTCAATTGCGGAGATAACCAAGCATTCACCATTATTCCAGCCGAGAATTACAGAATTGTATGGGTAAGAGTTGACGATATTGATGTTACCTCCGATTTAGTTGACGGCGTTTACACATTCGAGAATGTTACAGCAGACCACACAATCGAGGCGACATTCGAGGAAATCACATACACTATCACAGCAACTGCAGGAAATGGCGGTTCAATTAGTCCAACTGGAGCTGTAATCGTCACTGAAGGTTCATCACAGGCATTTACAATAGTACCAAATGAAGCCTACCGAATTGCAACCGTAATTGTAGATGGTGAGAATAATGTTACCGCCGAATTAGTTGAAAATGTTTACACATTCGAGAATGTTACAGCAGACCATACAATCGAGGCGACATTCGAGGAAATACCGACACAGACATTTACCATCACAGTTCAATCAAGCAACGATGAATACGGAACAGTTGATGGCGGCGGAACATACGAGGAAGGAACGCAAGTCTTAATAACAGCAACGCCATACGAAGGCTATCGCTTTGTTTCATGGGACGATGGACATGTAGGCAATCCTCGTTATATTACGGTTACAGGCGACAGCACATTTGTGGCAAACTTCGAGTCCGATTCCATTTTCTCGACAATAACCGAAAGTTTTGAGCCATACGAACTCGGATCATATATGTCGGAGGTTGCTGCCCCGCGTTGGGAACTATGGACTGACGGTGTCATGGGTGGACTTGTTAGCGATGAGCAGGCTCACTACGGAATCCAGTCGATGAAAGTATATAAAGATGGTTCTACTGATACCGATGTGGTGCTCAATGTAAACGACCTCACTACAGGGCGCTATAGGGTGGAATTCTATATGTATGTACCGGTAGGTAATACTGGATACTACAACATTTTGCAGGATAACGATGGTTCTGATTCAAAATGGGGAATCCAATTGACATTTAATGGTTCTGAAGTAACAATTGATGCCAATGGAAATCAGTACTATCATTTATATGATCCAGATTCGTGGATGAGAATCATTCATTATATTGATTTGGACAATGACTGGGCTGATTTATACCTGGACGATGAGCTGGTCGTAGCATACCAGTGGAGCAAAGGGCAAAACGGTGACGGCACAACCTGTAAGTTCGATGCAATTGACTTCTATTCGCAAACATCTAACAATCAGTCCGGCCTTTTCTATATCGATGACATTACAATTAGTCAGGTGTCGGCAACTGATGCACCGACAAACCTCACAGCAACCGTACAGAACGAATTAGATGTTCTTCTCAGTTGGGCCGCAGTTGACAACGAAATCTTTGTTGATCACTACTCAATTTCTCGTGATGGATATGAAATTGCAACAACAACAGAAACAACATATATTGATGAACACCTCTATCCAATGACATACAATTATCAGGTTCGAGCATACTGCGGTACAGAAATTGGCTACTCGGCATCATCTAACACAGCACAGGCGACAATCGAAGGCGGCATTGAACGAGAAAATGTACTAGTCGAGATATTCTCGCGCAGCGGATGCACTTCCAGTCCATACGCAGCAAAAGCTCTAGATGATATGGAAGCATCAGATTCGTTGGACATAATAGTTCTCGACCACCATATCGCTGACACATACGGCAACACACAGTCGTATGCACGCTTCCACTACTGGGCAGACAGGGACAATATGTATGGACAGAACTACGGATTCGAGGGCACACCATCAACAGTTTTTGACGGATACATTGGATTGGCTGGTGCATCTACAAATGTTACAGATATGCAGAATACATACGCAACTTACTACAACTATGTAAAGGACATCAAATCAATCTACAGTCTTACTGCAGAATTAGAACAAACAGAATTTAATGGCAGGACATTTTCACTGAATGTTACTGCCGAAAAACATTCGGAATACTTTGGGGATGACCAGATTGTCGTAATGGCGGCACTTGCCGAAGATATTGATTACGATTGGAGCGTGGCAGGAAAAATCAACAACCTTGTACGGGTTTTATATCCAGATGAAAACGGAACAGAAGCGATTTTCGATGAAAACAACAGATTTTCAACTAATATAACAATTGATGTCAGCGATGAATACGACATGAGCAAGTGCAAGGTCGTAGTATGGATCGAGAATCATACACAAGGTCGTGTAATGCATACGAAGCGGTTTAATGTTATGGACTTTTACAACATTACTGCTCAGCAATTTACAATTACCGTCCTCGCAAACAATGATGCCTACGGCTCTGTTTCTGGTGGCGGAACATACAATATTGGCGACACCGTAGTAATCCTTGCAATGCCAAATAGCGGCTACAACTTTGTCTCCTGGGACGATGGCTACGAGTTCAATCCGCGGGCTGTTGTGGTTACAAGCGACTCAACTTTCATTGCCGATTTCGTTAAGTGTGAAATAACACAAACCATCGATACTGTGGTAAACAATTTCGTAACAGTCGGAGACCACACTTTCTATTCCACTGGCAACTATAGTTTTAGCGTGTTGTCCGAAAACGACTGCGATACCATTTTCGACATTCGCCTTCGTGTCCTTGCCGAACCAGTATATGACATCGGTCCCAACCCGGCAAAAAGCCTGCTCAATATCAATTCTGACGAATTTATGTCGGCAGTCGAGTTCTACACAACTACCGGGCAACTAGTTATGCGCAAGGAAGTGAACGGCTACGAAGCCGTATTTGATATGGAAGGGTTTATGGATGGGGTGTATATTTTAAGGATTTACGGCGAGGAGAGCAGTCTGCCGTCGGTGTATAAGGTAGTAAAGGAGTAGAAAATGAGAAAGAAGGGTGATTTATTGTTTAATTCTACAAATTATGTATATTTGTAACTTGATTTTGAAAGTCATCGAATGAGGAAACTATTTACAATAATACTTTTAGCCATTCTTTGCGCCAACGCAATGGCCTACGACTTTTCTGCCGTGTGTAGCACAGGGCAAACATTGTACTACAATATTACATCCGATGTAGAACCTTATACGGTGGAAGTAACTTCTGAAAATGCAGACGGGTTTTATACAACCTATCCCACTGGCGACCTCGAAATTCCAGAAACGGTCGAGTATAATAGTATAACATATTCGGTTACGAGAATTGGCGATAAAGCATTTAATGGTTGCGGCGAACTGACCTCGGTTTCAATTCCCAATTCTGTCACTAGCATTGGCGAATATGCATTTGAAGATTGTACTGAACTTACGTCGGTTACAATTCCTAATTCTGTTACAAGCATTGACAGTTATGCATTTCTTTATTGCAACGGACTGGAAACTATAATAATAGGCAGCGGGGTAACAAACATTGGCACAGATGCGTTTGCTGGTTGCAGCATACTGACTTCAATCTCCGTTGAAGAAAGCAATAGTACATTCGATTCGCGAGACAATTGCAATGCGATAATCCAAACGGAAACAAACATACTGGTCTTAGGTTGCAAAAATACAACTATCCCCAATTCGGTCACAAGCATCGGCGAGGATGCATTCTACGGCAGTGATTTGGAATCAATCACAATCCCCAATTCGGTAACAACCATTGCAAACGGAGCTTTTTCTAATTGTATAAATTTAACAGAAATAACAATACCGGAATCTGTTACAAGCATAGGAATTTATCGTTATGTATTTAGTGAATGTGTAGCACTGGAATCAATTATTGTTGACGCCAACAACACTACTTACGACTCTCGCGACAATTGTAATGCAATAATTGAAACAGAAACCAATACTTTGATTGCAGGGTGCAAAGGCACAATAATACCAAATTCAGTTGAAAATATTAGTCATGCTGCTTTTATGGGTTCGGGATTGAGAAAGGTGTATATTCCCAATTCAGTTACTAATATTGCTAACGAGGTCTTTTATGGTTGTCGTAGTCTAACATCGGTAACAATAGGTAGTTCAGTGACAGAAATTGGAGAGCTTGCATTTTATGAATGCGTAAATATCACAGAAATAAACTTATCAACCACCACCCCTCCTGCTCTTGGCGAAAATGTTTTCACAGAAACAATATATAATTCAGCAACAGTTTGGGTGCCGAGAGGATCAGGGGGAATTTACATGAATACCGAATTTTGGACACAATTCTCTACTATTCGAGAGGTTCCCTACTACTGGTTATGCAACTTCGAGGACGAAGAAACGTGGACTTTAGGAAACGACCAGCAGTATGGAAATGTGCAGTGGCAGATTTTAACGCGTGAGACTTATCCATCTAGTCTTTACACCAGTGATAATGATGCATACATAAGACCTTTTGTCTTTTATGGCGATACATTGAACAATACGCCAGGACATTGGGCAATGGCGGATTTGATTAGCCAAGTGGCTAGTTTTGGAGGACCTGGACAGGTGGCTGAAAGTCCGTGGATTGAGTTCAGCAACATTAACTTGATTGAAGCGGAACAACCACAAATTACATTCCGACAAATTTTTAGACAACTTAATGGCGTAGAAACATCAATAAGAGTTTCGATTGACGGCGGACAAACATGGACCGACCATATTGTAAACGAAGAAGTTGAAAGCAATACATACGGAGAATATGAAATACGAACTGGCATTCGTGAGGCAGCTGGAGAAGGAAATGTTAAAATTCGTTTTCTTATTAATTCTGATGCACATGCCGTGCAAATGGGTTATGGTTGGGAAATAGATGACATTGAAATAAAAGAGGCACCAGATACTATTATAGCAACTGCAGGCGAAGGAGGAACGATTTCTCCCAATGGTGAAGTACTGGTGGATATTGGCGAAAGTGTAACATTCACAATCACTCCCAACGATGGTTATCGCATTGCAAGCGTAATGGTTGACGAAACCGAAAATGTTACCGACCAACTCGTTGATGGCACTTACACATTTGTGGATGTTATAGAAAATCACACGATTGCAGCGACCTTTGAAGAAATCCACACATACACCATTATCGTCCTTTCAAACAACGATGCATACGGCTTCGTATCGGATGGCGGGACATTCGAGGAAGGTGCTGTTTTTATGATTGAAGCAATGCCAAACGATGGCTACCGCTTTGTTTCGTGGAACGATGGCAATACCGAAAATCCGCGGACAATAACGGTTACAAGCGACTCAACTTTTGTGGCGATCTTTAGAGATATAAATGTACACTGGTCCTGCGACTTCGAGGAAGGCAATGAAATTTGGACTTTTGGGAACGACCAGCAGACTGGCAATGTGCAGTGGCAGATTGTAACACCCGATACTTATTCCGAAATGCTACTTAGCGACTACATGGTTCCTTTCATTTATGATGGCGATACTTTGTGCGATACACCTGAACATTGGGCGGTGGTTGATTTGATTAGCCAGCACGAACAGTTGGGTGGTCCAGGACAGGTGGCAGAAAGCCCTTATATTGAGTTCAGCGGTATTGACCTTAGCAATACGGAACATCCACAACTGCGGTTCCGACAAATTTATATGCACTTAAATACTGTGGAAACTCTGATAAGAGTATCAACTGATGGCGGTAATAGCTGGACTGACCATATTGTAAATCCCGATGTGCAAAGTAATAAATATGGTATATATTTTTACACCAAAGGCAACATTGACATTTTTGAAGCAACTGGCTATCATAACGTATCAATTCGATTCTATATGAATTCGGAAGGTTCTGGCGCCGATGAAGGCTACGGCTGGGAATTAGATGACATTCAAATTATAGAAGCTCCACAATGCGACCTTAAGTTGCAAGAAGCAAGAATTAGTATGTTTGGATACATTGACTACAGAAATGTCCCCGATGATTTTCGACCTACAATTACAGATCCGGAAGAAAGAAGAGAAGCAGCATATCACTACTACGACCCGTATTCACAAAGTCCACGCAAACAATGGGCAACAGAATCAGGTTATGCGGCATTCAACGTTGAAGTTTCCAGCTATGGGTACGATACGGTTACGCCTATGGCAAGGATAACAATTGTCAATCCGAATGACGAGGAAATATACGACAAAGTGTCATCTGGTATTCGTGGATTGGCAATCAACGAGAGAGATACCGTTGACTTTTTTAATTCGTTCTCTTTCTATTTTGAGGATATTGAATCATACGAGGACATTGCAATAGGAAGATATACTGTTAAATTCTATGTATATGCAGATGGTATTGAGGATGCGGACACCACAGACAACTACGCGACACAGTACTTTGACATTACCGACAAAACATTTTCCTTGTCATACAATGAGCCGACTGAATCTTTTGACTACCTATATTATGTTAACAGCTCTTCAGGAGATGAATACGGAATGTCTTTTACATACGGCTACCAACCCGAAGAAATCATTGAAGTTGATGTATATATAGATAGCATTACGACTCCCGGAGCTATGGCGCAGGCCATAATATATAAATATAATGACGACGGAGTTCCTGCAGAAATAATTGGCAGTTCCGATACGCTTGTAATCACAAGCGATATGCTCGGCTCATGGGTAAACTTCCCTTTAAATGGATATGTCAATTCCGATACGGCATTTATGGTAGCAATCAGGGGTATCTGGATTGATGGGCAGCAAACCTTTGCCGTAGGCGCAAGCGATGTGCTTACAAGCAAAGGATATAAGAGTTGTATGCGATTCCAGACTCAGGGCGATACATGGTACTATGGTGCTCCACAGCTTGCAATTAGGGTAAGGGAAGTAATGGAATTGAACGAATACAATATAGTGGTACTTTCTAGCAATGATGCATACGGCACTGTTTCGGGCGGCGGTACATACGAGGATGGCGATACCATAATAATAACGGCAATTCCAAACGGAGGCTATCTGTTTGATTCGTGGGAAGATGATAATGCCGAAAATCCACGAACAATTACTGTTACAAGCGACAGCACTTTCGTTGCCGATTTCGTTAAGTGCGAAATAACACAAACCATTGACACCACAGTAAACAATTTTGTCACAGTCGGCGAGCACACCTTCTACTCTACTGGCAACTATAGTTTTAGCGTGTTGTCCGAAAACGACTGCGATACCATTTTCGACATTCGCCTCCGTGTGCTTGCCGAGCCTGTGTACGACATAGGGCCAAACCCAACCGAGAAAATACTCAACATCACTTCCGACAGTTTCATCTCGTATGTGGAGTTCTACTCCCCTACCGGTCAGCTTGTTATGCGCAAGGAAGTGAACGGCTACGAAGCGGTGTTCGACATGGAAGGACTTGTGGATGGAGTGTATATTCTGAGGATTTACGGTGAGGAAAGCAGTCTGCCGGCGGTAAGTAAGATTATAAAGGAATAAATTTATGCAAACAATTAATAGATATATAGTTATGAGATTTTCAAAAGTGCATGCGACTTTGTTTGTCGCGATAGTTCTAATGCTGTCAATGGCTTCGTGCCACAAGGATTCGGTGATGCTTAATCCGTTGGCAAGCTTTGATATAGAACTTCAGAAAGTGTCGGACGGCATAGCAAGTAAAGCTGCGGTTACCGACTTTGAGGCTGTAGTGTCTGTCGCCTACGAGGACGATACAATTGGCTACAACTGTCGTTTCGTTGCAAGCGACAGCATTTCAGACCTTTATATGTACGATTACGCCAAAAGCGATGTTGTGTATGCAGCGTTGGGAAAACCTTTCCGTCTGCTTGTTGACGCTATAATCGGCGATATGGCATTCCACGGCGAATCGGAGATATATGTTCTCGAGGGCGATCCTCTAAAAGTATCAATGGGGCTGGAGTCAACTTTCGGCTACATCGACCTCGGTCTGCCCAGCGGACTAAAGTGGGCAAAATGCAATCTGGGAGCAACCTCGCCCGAAGGATATGGCAGCTACTTCGCGTGGGGCGAAACCTCCGACAAATTGGATTACAATTGGGACACTTACACATATTACAACGATTCTGCATTAATAAAATACAATGGTTCCGATGGCTTGAGTACATTGGAAGCCACCGATGATGCCGTCACAGCAAGGTTGGGCGCAAACTGGCGTATGCCGACCAAAGCCGAATTTGACGAACTGCTGAATAACTGTATCGCAACTTTCACAACAAGCAATGGAGTAAACGGCTATCAGTTCACTGGACCTAACGGAAACAGCATTTTCCTGCCTATGGCTGGCGGTCGCGAGGGCGAAGGACTTTTGAGCAGTGGAGAAAGCGGTTTCTATTGGGTTAGCACCCTGTATTCAGAAGATGTAGAATATGCTTGGGGATTTATTCTTGAACCACAATCGTGCTACGAAACAAGTTACTACAGAATGCTGGGACAGACGATAAGGCCGGTTTATGCAGGAATGTAGAGATGTGTAAGCATAACAATGAAAAAAGACACCCAATCGGATGTCTTTTTTTGTTGAGGTACCTTGCAGAATCGAACTGCAGTACCCAGTTTTGCAGACTGGTGCCTCACCACTCGGCCAAGGTACCTTAAGTGGGTGCAAAGGTAGTGCATTTTATTTACCCTGCAAAATTTTTTCCTTGTTTTTTAAAATTTTGGTCATACAATCCTCGCAAAGGCAGTCGAAGTATTTGCCTCTCAGGTAGTTGGCAACATCTTCGGGAATGGTGATGCGTGTACACCAGCAGTTTTCACTCTGCGAACATTCGAATGTCTTGTTGCATTCGGGACAAGTTTTCTGCATAAAAATTTAGTTTAATATTATTCTTTAGGAGATTCCGCATAGTCGAACATTACAACGCTCTCCGTTTCGTATCGCGTGTATGTTCTGACTTGTGGAATGACCAGTGGATTCAAAAAAATAGGTTGCCAATCGGCAACCTATCAATCTCTTTTCAGACTGCTATTATTCCTCTGAAATTGCGCCTGTTGGGCATGCACCTGCGCAAGTACCGCAAGAGATGCATTCGTTTGCGTCGATTACATAAGGAGTTCCTTCTTTGATAGCGCCTACTGGGCATTCGCCAGCGCAAGTACCGCAAGATACGCAGTCGTTACTGATTTTATAAGCCATTTCTTTAAAATTTAAATATTAATTAATACTGAAAATTTCGCTGGCAAAGGTAGTTATTTTTTTTCATCCGCGACAAAACATTTTCGCATATTATTCGTTATGGTTTTTGGATTCGGTTTTTATGTTGTAATTTTGCGCTCCATTACAAGGATGAAGAGAAATTTTGTAATAAACTTATGCTTCCTTCTCTTCCTCAATATCTTGGTAAAACCTTTCTGGATATTCGGGGTTGAGCGTTCGGTGCAGAACATTGTCGGCGCCGAGGAGTTCGGCATATATTTTTCACTGCTCAACTTCTCGCTGCTGCTCAACATCATCCTCGACATGGGCATTACCAATTTCAACAACCGCAACATCGCCCAGAACCGCAACCTGCTCGACAAAAGTCTTTCCAACCTGTTGGCACTCAGACTTGTACTGGCTGTGGTTTACATAGCAATATCGTTGATTATAGCTCTCTGTCTCGGCTACGAACTGCGCCAGATGAAAATTCTTGGCATCTTGGTTGTCAACCAGTTCCTGCAGTCGATGACGCTCTACCTGCGCTCCAATGTAAGCGGTATGCAGATGTTCAAGACCGACAGCATGCTCTCTGTGCTCGACCGTCTGCTGATGATAATTTTCTGTAGCATACTGGTTTGGGGACATGTTACCGACACACCTATAAAAATAGAATGGTTCGTTCTTACGCAGACGGCCGCATATTTCATCACTGCTCTTGTGGCATTCCTTATCGTCTTCAGCAAGACAAAACACTTCCGCCTCAACTTCCAGATGAAATATTTCATCGCTTTCATAAAGCAGAGTTTCCCGTATGCGTTGCTCATCCTTCTTATGGCGTTCTACAACCGCATCGATTCGGTTATGCTCGAGCGAATGCTTCCCGACGGCAAGGAACAGGCAGGAATCTACGCACAGGCGTTCCGAATCTTGGAAGCCGCTTCGATGTTCGCCTACCTATTCTCGGTATTGCTGCTGCCGATGTTTGCACGCATGATAAAGCAGAAGCAGAATGTTGAAGGTCTGTGCAAGACGGCTTTTGTGCTGATTTTTGTGCCGGCTATCGCCCTTATGAGCGTCTGTCTTTTCTTCAACCGCGAAATTATGGGACTTATGTACTTCGAGCATATCGAGACTAGTTCCATTGTGCTTGCAATACTTATGGTAGGCTTCGTCGGAATCTGCATAACCTACATTTTTGGCACTCTGCTGACCTCAAACGGCAGTCTTAAGTATTTGAACATTATGGCAGCCTGCGGAATGGTACTAAATATTGTACTGAATTTCATTCTTATACCGCATTACGGCGTAATCGGTGCGGCAATTTCGAGTATGGTCACACAGCTTGCAACCGGACTTTGCCAGTACATCATAGCATTCCGCCTTTTCAAGTTCAATTTCAACTTGAAGTTTACTATTGTAACGACGCTCTTTGTAATAATATCAGTTACAGTTAGTTATTTTGCAACAATGATTGACTACAACCGTTGGATTGTGGTGTGCGGTGCTGCTGTGGTTTGCGTACTTGTGGCTGTTGCACTTCGCGTTCTCGACCTGCGTTCGGCAATTACAGTGTTAAAGGAAAGTTTGGCAAAGAGGAAAGAGAAAGAATAGAACTATTGTTGTTTTCGTGGAATTATAACAGTAAACTGTTCTCCATCAACATCATTAATAAATGAAATGTCAGGTTGTTCCTTCAATGCTCTTACTATGCCTGAACCGAACCCACGATACCTCATAAGTTTTGTGCTATATGAAACTATCAAGTTGTTTCGTACAACCGCATTGCCGCGTTTTATGTTTTCAACAGTCAGACTATTAGGTAGTTTTCCAGGACTTATAATCTCCACTCTATTGTCGAATATGCAAATACGGATAGGTGCATTTTTGGAATAGTCTCTGTGGGTTAAGGCATTCTGTAGCAATTCTTCAAGTACTACTGGTGAGATTTCGAGTAAACCGGTAGAATTAAACGATTGTCCAGCTTGTATGTGATGCAAATTGCGTGTAAAAAAGGATATGCTTTTTTGGAACATTTCTGGGATAGTACCGACAATATCTTCACTGTCGCGATAATCAGAACCGCCAAGTTCATTTCCGAAAAAAGATACGGCTTTAATACAGAATGCGGGACGATATTTCTGTGGATTCTTACCAAAAAACAAAAGTCCGCCAAGAGTCAACTGGTCTTCTTTTGTAACATTTATATTTTTTAGCAAAGTTGGCGTTATTGGCTCATCTTCGTCCGATACTGCAACAAGATATTTTTTTACTTTCTCTGTATCAATATCTTCGATGCCTGTATATGGAACTTTCATCTCATCAATGTATATCAATCCGCTTTGCTGGAATAATCTTATTTGCTCATTATTGTCGGTAAGACGCCGTTTGTCAGCTCCTTGTTTTATCCATATAGTACCATTCCTATCTTTGTATGGCTTTGCTATTCCTTCAGCAACATCAACAACAAGAAGCGACTTTCCACAAATATCCACAACTTCTGTAGTAATAAACACTTGTGGTTTAATCAATTCATTTGCAATTGTCCCTATTTTATTGCCATAATCCTGTATCTGGATATAATTTAAACCTATGGCTTCACCAGTTTTGTCGTTTACACCAAAAATAAGCAAACCTCCTTTAGAATTAGAAAAAGCTATCAATTCTGCTGCTATGCTATCTTGATTATCTAGTCGTTCTTTAAATTGAACACGGCTATTTTCTCCATTTTTCAATATTTCAGAAAGTTGATTGCTATCCATAAAACTATATCGAATCTAAATTTAGCAAAAGTACAATTTATAATTTATTTTACAAACTTATTATTTCTCAAATATCTCCACCGAAGTTTTCTTTTTGCCCATAAAGTGTTTGAAAACAATACTTCCGCAGTACATTCCGGTGATTTTCGATGAGGCTTTGCGCGTTACAGCTAACCTTTTCTGCTTCATTTTGCGCTTATTCTTCAAAAAAGCGCCGTAGGCACGGAATACTGCATGACATTCCTTGAAATTTCCTTGGAAAATCATTCTTACAGCGGCAATCACATCAAGGAAGAAACGCACAAAGAGCACCCAGCCTATTTCCTTGTTCGGAAGGTTCTTCACAACAAGGTAAAGGTTATTGCGGAAATTTAGGAAAGTCTTGAATGGATTTGACTTGGGCAAAGCCCCGCCGCCGACATGGTAGATTGTCGATTTGGGCTCGCACACAACGCGATAACCCGAATTTTGCACTCTCCAGCAAAGGTCTATTTCCTCCTGATGTGCAAAAAAGTCATCATCGAAACCGCCAACCTCAAAGAACAACTTGGCGCGTATGAACAATGCCGCACCGCTTATCCAAAGGCAGTCCTCGCGGGTGTCGTGCTGACCATTGTCGGTTTCAAGGCACTCAAACAATCTGCCACGGCAAAAAGGATAGCCATACTTGTCGATGTAACCCCCAGCGGCACCAGCATATTCAAACTTATCGCGGTTGTTGTAGTCGATGAGCTTTGGTCCGCACACGCCTATGGTGGGGTCGCTGTCCATAAGTTCCACAAGTGGCGCAATCCAGTCCTTGCCGACTTCGACATCGGAATTGAGCAACATAAAGTATTCGGCTTCAATTTCTTTCAATCCACGATTGTAACCGCCAGCAAAACCATAATTCTTGTCGAGTTTTACAAGTTGTATCTGCGAAAAGTTTTCCGAAAGGAATTGTAGCGAGCCGTCGGTAGAACCGTTGTCAATAATGCAGATGCGTGCAAGGTCGGGATTGGTATTCTCGACAAGCGTATGCAGAAACTGACGGAGAAATTTTTCACCGTTCCAGTTGAGTATTACGATTGCTGTACGAGCCGACATCTATCATTAAAATCAAAGCGCAAAGATAATAAATCTATCGTATTGTCACAGATACTTTATAATCCGACTTTATTTTAGTTTGCCAATTTAATCTAAATCCTTAATTTTGCGGACACATAGAATTATATGGAAAAACTATTTCTTTCACTTGCAATCATATTTTTATCACTAGGAAACCTTGTGGCACAGAACATAGATTCTCTATATAAGGCAGGGGTAAAATACTATAATTCAGGAGATTATAAATCAGCATTACCTGTTTTCAAAGAGGTGGCGGAACTTAAAAGGCAGCAAGTTGGCGAAACGCATCGCGACTATGCTGTGGCATTGTACAATGTAGGCACCATATACAAGGAAATGGGCGACAACAAGAATTGCCTTGAATATTATCTGCTGGCAACCGAAACCTACAGGCTTGTTCTCGGCGAAAAGGACTATACATACGCTTTGTCGCTCAACAATACTGGTGCCGTATATAACGACCTCGGCGACAATGAAAACGCCCTGAAATTCTATAAGAAGGCTGCCGAAATCCAAAAGGAAATTATTGGTGAAAGCCATCCCGACTATGCTACTTCGCTCAGCAATATAGGCTATACATATAGTTTACAGGGAAGATACAAGGAATCGTTGGAATATTTCATAAGGGCAAACGAAATTTTTAAGAGTTCGGCGGGAGAGAATAGCCCTACATACGCACTGTCGCTCAATAACTTAGGTTCGGCATACGAATATGTTGGCGATTATCAGCAGGCTTCCGAATGCTATATGCAGGCTTATAGGATTATTGCGAGCATAGGTGGCGAAAACAATCCCGATTTGGCATTCTCGTACAACAACATAGGTTCGCTGCTCGCAAAGATGGGCGAATACAACGAGGCACTGAATTATTACACAAAGGCTTTGGATTTGCAGGAGAAAACAATAGGTAATGATAACCAGCAGTATGCAATATCGCTCAGCAACATAGGGTTTGCCTACAGCAATATGGACGATTACGAGAATGCATTGAAATATTTTAATCGGTCGTTGGAAACTACAAAAGCTGTTTTGGGTGAGGATAACACCTCTTATGCTGTCACACTCAACAATATAGGCTCGGTTTATTCAAAGTCTGGCGACTATAATAAGGCTCTGGAGTACTATTTACAGGCAAAGGAAATCATAGAAAGGACAAGTGGCAAGTATGGTCACGACTATGCAACTACGCTCAACAATATCGGCGAACTTTACAAGTTTCTCGGTGACTATGGAACCGCTTTGCAATACTACGGCGAGGCATTGGAGATAAAGGAGCAGATTTATGGCAACCAACATCCCGAATATGCAACTACGGTAAAAAGCATTGCCGATGTCTTCTACATTTTCGGTGACTATAATTCTGCATTGAACAATTATACATACGCTTTGGTAATCAGAGGTGTTGCTCTCGGAACCGACACTCCTGCATACGCCGAATCGCTTTTAGACATCGGTAAGGTTTATGATGAACTTGGTGACTATGGAATTGCACTTGAATTTTATAGGTCGGCAGCCGAAATACAAATGGAGAACCTTGGCAAAAAGCATAGCAGTTATGCGTTGACACTCAATAGGATGGGCATTGCGGCTTGCAACATTGGCGACTACGAGAAAGCATTGAAGTATTTGCGTGAAGCATTGGATATACAAAAGCTTGTGATTGGCGAGAATCATGCCGACTATGCTTCTACACTTAATAGTATCGGATTGGTTTACAGCGAACTAGGTGACAATGAAACCGCTCTGAAATATTACCTGCGTATTGCAGAAATCAAAAAATCGGTTTTTGGCGAGGAACATCTTGATTATGCGACTGCACTCAACAACATCGGAAGTGCGTATGCCAAGCTTAACGATAACGGAAATGCTCTGAAATACTTCATTCAGGCTGCTGGAATACAAAAGTCGTTGCTTGGCGAAAAAAGTCTTGACTATACCATCTCACTCAACAACATTGGATTCGCCTACAGCGGATTGGGCGACAACGAGAAGGCTAAGGAATCATACTCGGCTGCAGCCGAAATATGTCTGAAGATGTTTGGCGAAAAGCATCCGCAGTATGCCACTTCACTGAACAATCTGAGTCTTGTATATATGGATAGCGGTGACAAGGAAACGGCACTTGGCTTCTGCCGTAAGGCTTTGGGAATTAGGGAAGATGTATTTGGTAAAAATCATCCATCGTATAGTGCTTCGCTTTACAATATGGCTGGAATTTACAATCATTTCGGTGACTATGCCGAGGCACTTGGCTTTTACAAGCAGGCG
This sequence comes from uncultured Bacteroidia bacterium, assembly GCA_902762455.1. Taxonomy (GTDB): domain Bacteria; phylum Bacteroidota; class Bacteroidia; order Bacteroidales; family ML635J-15; genus Bact-19. The sequence continues at coordinate 17,706 of CACWOG010000003.1, forward strand.
TCCAAATTGCAGAAGTCGAACATTGTCAGGAACTTTTCGTTTATGACGGCTCACGAACGTGAAACTTTCTGGAATGCTAATTCAGAATATTGTCGCAAGCAACTCAATGTAGCCTATCGGTTGCCGTCCGACACTGCTGCGTCAAGGCTTTCGTATGATACCGAACTCATTACCAAGGGCTTGCTGTTGACTTCCGAAATTGAGTTTAACAGGCTCATTGCCGAAAGTGGTGATTCAGCCCTTGTTTCCGAGTTTGATAATATGCGAAAACTGAGCCTTATGCTCAACATTGAACTTGAAAAGCCGGTTTTGGAGCGAATTGTCAACTGCGATTCGCTGAATGACGAAATCCAAAAGGCGGAAAGGCATCTTGTAGAAAAGTGCAAGCCCTACGGCGATTTTACCCGTTCTGTTGCGATTGGCTGGAAAGATGTTAGCAATGCCTTGAAAGGCAACGATGTAGCAATAGAATTTACAAGCTACAAAATATGTCCAGATTCAACAATGTATGCCGCCATTGTTCTTGCTAAGAATATGGAATCGCCTGTGTTTGTTCCTCTTTTCGAACAAAAGGAGATGAACCGTCTTTTGCGCGGTGTTGCTCCAAAGGAAGTTACGCATGACGAAAACGAGCGTGGTGCTACTTCTGTTTCGGCAAAAAGGCTGGGAATTTATGAATCTACAGGACTATACGACTTGCTATGGAAGCCTTTGGAAAAATACTTCCCCGAAAATCCGCGAATCTATTTTGCACCATCGGGAATGCTACACAAGATTGCAGTGGAATACGCACCTATCGACCACAGCAAGACCATCTCGGACAAATACGAGATTTACCGAGTTTCGTCAACCCGCTTCCTTGCAATGGACTATATGCCATCGACTTTGAAAAAATCCGTTCTCTATGGTGGCATCTTCTACGATAGCGACACGGTCACAATGAAACGTGAAAGCGAACGTTATTCTACGCGCAGTACAAGTATAAGTTCGTTTGCTGCTTTCAACAAGGGCGAAGAACGTGGAAGTCTCAGCTATTTGTCTGGCACAAAGACCGAAGTGGAAGATATTTTCGGAAAATTGAATAAAAGGAAGATAAAAGCAACGCTTTACGAAGGTTCGCAGGCAAACGAGGAGTCGTTCAAGGCTTTGTCGGGAGACAATATAGATGTACTGCACATTGCAACCCACGGCTTTTTCCTGCCTTCCGATGAAAAGCTGTCGGGCGAAAATTCGCTTATCCAGTCGGGACTTTTGCTTTCTGGGGCAAACTATGCTTGGCAGAACCAGCCTTTGCCCGAAGGCATTGAGGATGGAATTTTAACAGCCAAGGAAATAGCATTTATGGATTTGCGAAAGACTGATTTGGTAGTGCTTTCCGCTTGTCAGACTGCTCTCGGGGAGATTACCAGTGAGGGCGTTTTTGGCTTGCAGCGCGGTTTCAAGAAGGCTGGCGCACGTACCGTTATAATGAGTCTTTGGCCAGTAGATGACAATGCTACCTTGTTGATGATGACTGAGTTCTATGCAAATCTTATTTCTGGAATGAACAAACGCGAAGCTTTCATCGCCGCACAAAACAAGGTCAAGAATAGCGCAGGTTTCGAGAATCCAAGGTATTGGGCAGCGTTTATTATGTTAGATGGGAACGAAAGATGAGCTGTTGAAAGTCTGTTTTGCCTTTTTTCTAGTGTTTGACCAAATTTTTCTTACATTTGTGCCGTGAAGAATATTTTGGAAATATTGTTTCTGCTATTGTCGCCATTCTTGGTTTTGGCGCAGGAATCCGTGCCGTGGAGCAGGGAAGTTGTAGCCGATGCGCTTGAAATCGACAGGCTTGGAAACATATATCTTGTCAAGGGCAATGTCGTGGCAAAGTACGATGCCGAAATGAATTTCCTTTGTGCCTACGACAACTATCCTGCTGGCAGTATGTCGTCGCTTGATGTTTCCAATCCGTTCAAGGTGATAGTGTTCTATTCCGAGTTTAACAAACTTATGTATCTCGACAGCAAGTTTGCGGAGCTTCGCAGTCCAATTATGCTCGATGATGCGGAACTGTACAATACGAAGGTGGTATGTTCGTCGTCGTTTGGCGGGTTCTGGGTGTTCGACGAGCAGAATGTCTGCGTGAGAAGGGTTAATAGCAACCTTGAAATTTCGCAGCAGGGTACCAACATATACGACAAGCTCGCCGATGCCGACGTGATTGCAATGCGTGAATCGATAAACTATCTTTTCCTGTTTGCTGATGATGGTAAAGTGTTGATTTTGGACAAGTTCGGTAATTTTTACAGGTCGTTGGAAGTCGGAGGTAGCTGTACGGACTTTTGCGTTGACAACGATGTGCTGTATTATAGCCGGAATGGAGAAATTTCTGCATACGATGTTGTGGCCGACAATACTATTGTCATTCCGACCGAGGGCAAAAATATTTCAAAGTTTAGGATTAGGCACGACTTGCTTTATATGCTCGGTGAAAATAAATTGGAATGCAGTAAAATTCAAGTCGAAAAATAATGCCGATTGCAAAAAATGCAGTAACTTAGCACCCAAAATTTTAGAGGTATGCATATAGCAGTAGCAGGAAACATTGGAGCCGGCAAAACTACTCTAACCAAGTTGCTGGCAAAGCATTACGGATGGACTCCGAATTTCGAGGATGTTGACTACAATCCTTATCTTAACGATTTTTACGAAGATATGCAACGTTGGTCGTTCAATCTTCAGATTTATTTCTTGAACAGCCGTTTCAACCAGATTCTTGAGATTCGCAAGTCGGACAAGACCATAATCCAGGACAGGACAATATACGAGGACGCATATATTTTTGCGCCAAACCTTCATTCGATGGGGCTTATGTCGAGCCGCGACTTCGACAACTATTTCAGTCTGTTCAAGCTTATGACTTCGGTGGTGCAGGCTCCCGACCTGCTGATATATCTTCGCGCCAGCGTTCCTACGCTTGTACGCCAAATCCAGCAACGTGGACGAAAGTACGAGTCGTCGATTCGTATAGATTACCTTACCCGTCTCAACGAACGTTACGAGGCTTGGGCTTCGGAATACGACAGTGGCAAGTTGCTGATAATCGACGTTGACAATATTGACTTTGCAAACCGTCCCGAAGACCTTAGCACTGTTATCGACAAGATTGACGCAGAAATTCACGGATTGTTTTAAGGCTTGTTAAATTGTTTGGATTATGTTTTCAGGAATTGTAGAAGAAACCGCAAAATTGGTGCGGATAGAGAAGGAGCAGAGCAACATTCACTTTTATTTCACTTGCTCGTTTGGCGACCAGCTTCGCATCGACCAAAGCGTTGCACACAACGGCGTATGCCTTACAGTAGTTGAAATCGACAAGCCGACAAAAACCTACAAGGTTACGGCAATGAAGGAAACTCTTGACAAGTCGAACCTTGGTCTGCTCAACATCGGCGATGAAGTAAACATTGAGCGCAGTATGAGTATGGACAAACTCCTTGACGGTCATCTTGTTCAAGGTCACGTTGACCAGACGGCAAAGTGCATTGATGTTACCGAAAACGGTGGCAGTTGGTACTATACTTTCGAGTACGACAAGTCGAAGGGAAATATTACCGTCGAAAAAGGTTCCGTATCGGTCAACGGTGTGAGCCTTACGGTTGTAAACTCGAAGGCGAATACTTTTTCGGTGTCGATAATACCATATACCTATCAGGTTACCAACTTCCATTGCTTCAAGGTAGGCACTATCGTAAACCTTGAGTTCGACATTATCGGAAAGTACATACAGAAAATTATGGCAGGCTACCTTGAAGGGCTTGGCAAATAGCAGGTGTCAATACTCGCAAAATACCTAAACAGCGTCAGGGCATTGCAGTTTTTGCAACTGTTCCGCTTCGTTGCGTTGCTACTTATTGGTATTGTCTTGTCAAAGACCGACATCGGTATAAGCCAGATTGGTACCTACGAGACTTTTTTGCTCATTTCGGGTGCGGCTTGCTTCTTCTGGACTGGCGGAATGCTCCAGACAATGCTTTCGATGAAGCGAGAACAACAACAGGAAAAAACAGAAGCTTATTTTAACATATTCCTGATTTTTACGGCATTGGCACTTATTACGGCTCTTGCTGTTTTTCTGTTGCAGTCGCAGATTGCAAGTTTTGTTGGCTTCAGTGGCGATAGGATACCATACCTGAAGATTTTGCTCGCCTATATTGCGCTATCGTGTCCCTCAAATCTTGTCGAATATATTTATCTTGTTGAAAACAAGCCTTATAGGATTGCCATTTATGGTGCGGTTGTATTTACTTTGCAGATTCTAGCGGTAACAATACCTGTGATTCTGACCGACGACCTTGGCTACGGTCTATATGGGCTTTTGCTTGCAACGGCAGTAAGGTTTGTGTGGTTAGCGATTGTCGTGCTAAGATATTCTCGGATAAGGTTTTCGGGCAAATATATGGGATTTTTCCTGAAACTTTCCGGTCCTTTCATATTAAGCGTGCTGATTGTAAAGGGAATACAGTATGCCGATAGTTTCCTTGTATCTTATAGGTTTGATGAAGGTACATACGCAATGTTCCGCTATGGGGCAAAGGAATTTCCACTTATACTTTTGCCTGTCACGGCATTCTCGGAGGCTATGTCGTCGCGTATAGCCAACAACGGCATTATTGCAGAATCGCTTGAAAGCATTAAACGCGAAAACCGTCACTTAATGCACATTTTCATTCCTGCCGCTATGATTGCAATAATAGCGAGCAAGTATCTGTATCCACTGGTTTTCAATGAGGATTTTTACGAAAGTGCATTGATTTTCAATCTATATTGCTTTGCATCTGTATTTAGGTTCATAACTCCCGAGTGCATACTTGTTGGCAAGAGGCAAAGCCGTCCCATACTTGCTGCCGCTACGGTGAATATTCTTGTCAACGTAGTGATTGGACTTGTGCTTATGAATTTTATAGGCATTATCGGTGTCGCTATTGCATTCATTTTAGGTAACTTGACGGAAAAATTGATACTTGTTTCGGTTGTCAAGTCGATTTATGGCATACGGCTGAGGGAATATATGGACACGAGGATTTTCGTGTATTACTTCTTGCTTATGACGTCAAGTTTGGCGGTAAGTATTGTGATGATTAATTGATGGTTAGTATTCCACTTCCGTCAGGAACAACCCCTCGGCAGGAACCGATTGTCCTGCTTCGCAACGGTCTTTCATTTCGATTATACGACAGAAATCTTCAACCGAAAGTTTTCCTTTCCCGACTTCAACCAGAGTACCGACTATCGCACGGACCATATTGCGTAGAAACCTATCTGCAGAAATGTGGAACACTATCAAGTCTCCGTTTACTTCAAAGTCGGCACGGCAAATACGGCAGTTGTTGGTTTTTACATCGGTATGCAGCTTGCTGAAACTGGTAAAATCAATGTAATCAAAGAGTTTGTTGGCGGCTTCCTGCATTTTGGCGATGTCGAGCGGACAGCGGACATACCACGAAAAGCCTTTCAGAAACGGATTTTTCCTTTGAGTAATCACATATTTATATGAGCGTTTCTTTGCATCGAAACGAGCGTGAAAATTGTCATCTGCGTGGCTTATCGCAAAAACAGAAATGTCGTATGGAAGAAATCCGTTTAGCCTGTCAACCAGTTTGTTGTCGATTTCAGCATTGGCGTCGAAGTGCGCCACATAGTATTCGGCGTGAACGCCAGTGTCGGTACGTCCGCAGCCTGTTACGGAAATAGGTTCGCGCAGGACTTTGCCAAGCGCATCCTCAAGAGTTTGCTGGACCGATGAGGCGTTTGGCTGCGACTGCCATCCGTGATAGCAAGTGCCGACATACGATAGTTCAATCTTGTAGCGCATTATTGTTTGCTTATTTTCAACGAATGAACTTCATTTCCATTGTGCAGTCTAACCACGTATATTCCAGCTTTCAGTTCCGACCCGAAAACGATTGTGTCGCCATTGGCGTTTCCTGTAAGAACAATCCTTCCCAATGCGTCTATCACTTCGTAGGTAACATTTTCGACATCGGCGGAATTGAATTTTACGGTAATTTCCTCGTCAAACGGATTTGGATATGCTGAAATATCTGAAATGCTAAATTCTTCCGCCATAACTGGTGGGTCAATCGGGTCAATTGGGTCGTCGGAACCACCGCAACGCACGATGTTGGAATAAATCCTGTCGTAAGATGCATCGTCGTCGGTAACTAGCGGATGGCTCATCTTAATCATTATGCGGTAGTAGGTTCCGTCTTCGTACTGGTTCATCTGCACATAATTGTAGGTGGTGAAAAGTACCGAATCCACAACTTCCAATGTTTCGGGCGAATTTCCTGCAAGGATATAGGTGAAGGTTTCGGTTATGCCCACATAGGGGCTCCAGTTGAGGTTGCAGACGTTGTTGTTGTCGCATATCGCGGCGAGCACTATTGTGCGGTGGTAGGCTTCAATTTCGCTTTCATCGCCACAGTTGCTGACGGCAGTTACCTTATACGAGTAGTATTGTTCCGAAGCATCGACGGTTGTGTCCTCGTACATTGCTTCCGAATTGAAACCTACGGATGCAATAAAGGCAAAACCTTCGCCCGAGTCGCGGTAAATTCTGTACGAGGCTGTTCCCTGGTTGGCTGTTTTGTTCCAGCGCAGAACTACCGAGTTGGTTTCGCTTACCGAAGCAAGCGCAAGTTTGTCGCCAGTATATGGCTGGCGGATTGAAACGTTTACAGCGTCATACGAGCGGCAACCTTGGTTGTCGGTTACCGTTACGGAGTAGTCGTTAGCCTCGCTTACCGAGAGTGTCGGTGTTGTTGCACCGTTGCTCCATTGGTATGATGTATAGTTGCCAGCATCCAAGGTATATGACTGACCTTCACACAATACGATGTCGCTCCAAGCACCAATAAACGGCATTTCCGGTTCGTTTACGGCAGTATCGAGTATTGTTTCGCAGTTGTTGCTGTCGGTAGCGGTAATCGTGTAATGACCTGCAGGAAGCGAAGTTGCGGAGTTTGTCGAAGAAACGTTTCCGCTCCACGCAAACGAAAATCCTGTGCCGTTTCCACCGTCAACAGTTATGGCAATGGAACCAGTTCCGCCGTTGCACAGTGCGTCGGTTACAGACATTTCAAAGTTGTGGGCGACAGCATCTTCCACTGCAACCGGAACAGTATCGGTGCAGTTGTGGCTGTCCTTTACGACAAGCAAATAATTTCCTGCTGCAACATTCTGATATTGAGGCTGTACGCATACTGGTGAGTTCGGATTTTCTGCCCGGAACCAGAAGTATTGAGCGTATGTTCCTGTTCCACCAGTTGCCGAGGCAGAAAGAACTGCATCGTCGGCTCCTGCGCAGGTGATAGGAGTGATGTTTGGTATTGCAACAAGCTCATCGGGTTCTGTAATTGTAGCAGAAAATGCTGCAGTACAGGTGTTTGCATCGGTAACTACGAGCGAATATTCACCTGCCGAAAGGTTAGTCTGGTTTGCTTCTGCGGTTTGTCCGTTCCATTGGTAATTGTATGGCTCTGTACCTCCCGAAACTGAGATTGAAATAGCGCCATCGTTTCTGCCATAACAACTTATGTTTGTCGCATTCCCATTGACATTCAGTGCTGTTGGCTGCGAAATGCTTGCAGTTGCGGTTGTCGAGCAGTTGTGGTTGTCGGTTATCGTTACCGAATAGCTGCCAACAGGAAGATTGGTTCTGTTTGCTCCTTCGTTGTTGTCGTTCCAATGGTAGGTGTATTGCGATGTTCCACCAGTTACAGTCAGTGAAATAGCACCATTGGTTGCTCCGTAGCAAGTAATGTCGGTTGGATTGGCTTGTGCCAACAATATTTCGGGTTGAGATACTGTATATGAGTTAGTTGCGGAGCAGGAATTTCTGTCGGATACCGTGCAGGAATAATCTCCAGCAGCAAGGTTTTCGATGCTTGCTGTTTCTGCATCGTTGTTCCAAATATATGAGTATGGCGAAGTTCCACCCGAAACGGCAAGCGATATTCTTCCCGAATTGTCGCCGTTGCAAGCCAAATTGTCAATAGTTTCGGAAACTGTTATTTGTTCCTTTTCTGCTATTGTTGTGGCAAACGACCTTTGGCAAGTGGAGTTTGTAATTGTTACGGCATAGTTGCCAGCACTTAAGTTTGTGCGTTCTGTAAGCGTTGTGTTTGAATTTTCCCACACGAACGATGAGGTTCCAATTCCCGAAAGGGCTAAGTTCCCTGTTTCGCCGTAGCATTCGGGTTGAACGTAGGTAAGGCTCTGATTATAAAGAGTTGTGCCATATTCGACAAAAACAACCGAGTCGGCGATGATTTTGCCATTCGAATCCTTTGCTAGGAGGTGTTTGTATCCGCCAGAAATATTGGCGAAGCTACCGTTTGCCTGCCAGTTTTCGCCATTGTCTATTGAATATGATGTTGCACCCGTTGCCGAAACATTAAGGCTTGCATTGTTGTTACCGTCGCAGGTTTCTGGTTGTGAACTTATTGTAAATGAGTCATTTCCATTAATACAAATCCTTTCCACTGTGCCGTCGTTCCTGATTGCCCAAAGTATGCCGTTTCCTGCCGAGGCTATTTTTGTATAGCTTCCCGTCATTACTTCTCGCCAAGTTGTTGAATATTCGTAAATTGCTCCGTTCGAGAGGAGTACATACACATTTTCGTCGCAGGCTGTCGAAGAAACTATATTCTGTGGCAATCCCGGCTCGATAAGTTCTGTCGCTGGTGAGGCTGACGGGTTGAATCTTGCGATTCCATTGCTGGTTGTAATGAAAATGTTTCCAGAAGCGGTCTTTACAAACCGCGAAGTATTTGTAATGGAAATGTTAATCGGTACTTGTGTAAGGTTTTCATTTTCAATTCGGTAAACCAAAGTTCCAGCAATGGCAAAAAGTCCGTTCGAGCAAACGACATCCTTAACGGCCGATGCGCTTTCTATAGTGTCAACCACCGAGCCACCGACAATCCTTAAAATGCCATAATCTGTTGCAGCATAGATTGTTCCGTTGTCATCGGCGAGAGCATTTACATTTGTTTCTGCTACTACCGCAATATTTCTTCCTGCCTTGCGGATTAGTGAGTTGCCAGTTCCGAGCCAAAGCGTATCGTTGTGGATGCAAGCGGCCTTCACTGTTAGGTTCTGCAAGTTTCTCTTGTACGATGTCCAAGTGTAGCCGGATACCAGATTTATTCCAGAATTGCCTGCAATACAAATAGTTCCATCGTTGTTGCCATAGATGAAATTTGGCGTATGGTTGAGCAAGTTGAGGTTTGTATGGTAGGTTTCTGCATTGCCGTTGAAGTCCATTACGGCGATTCCGTTCTGCATATCAATGCACCACAATCTTTTTTGTTGTGGACCGCTTGCCATCAGCGAACCTGCCGAGAACATATTGTTAATCAAGGTGCTCGAAGTGCCGTCGTAGCGATAAATGCCATTGTAGTTGCCAAAGATTATGTTTTGCGCAAAATCCTCGCACACAGCCGATACGCCACCCGAAATGCCATCGAGAGAAGTCCACGAATTGTAGTCGTATGACATTATTCCTGTACTCGTTGCTGCCAAAATTTCGCCGTTAAAACGCTGATATACATCATACACAACCTTTCCAGAAAAGATGTCGGCGAAGGACTTTGTCTTTCCGTTGTCGCAAATTTCAACTAAATTTCCGTTGCAGCTAATCCACACATTGTCAGAGCGATCAACATATATTCCACTTATGCCGTTTGCAAAGCCATAGTTGTCGGGAATAACGGTTGTGTTGCCAGAATTATATTCAACTACAGAATTTGATATTGTTGAGTACCAGAATCTTCCGTCTGAAGTTGCTGCAATTTTTCTAATGTTGCCTCCTGTAAATTCGTTTTGCCAGGCATTGTTGTTCCTGATAGAAAGTCCCGCAGTGGTTGCTACATAAATCTTGCCGTCGAAAGCGACAAAGATGTCGTTTACATAGTTGCCTGCAAGTCCGTTGCTGGTGTTAATTACTGAAAAACCCGTCCCGTTGTATGAGACAAGTCCGTTTGCTGTTCCCAGCAGGACGTTTCCTTCTGCATCCTGCGCTATGCAGGTGACAGTGTCGGATGGCAGTGCCGATTCGTAACGGAAAATGTTGGAGGTTTGGGCATAAATGCTTGTAATACCTATGAGAATCAATGATAATACGAAAAGAATATTTTTCATTTGAAACAAAATTACTTGTTAATCCGCAAACATAAGAAAATTATTGATTTATGGACAAGTATTTTTGTGAAAGTTATCATCATGATTTTGGTTAATATGGATAATATAAGTATTATGACGAGGTAAGAGTACGTTTACTTTCGTCAAGTATGGGATATAACAAAACAAATCCCAATCGCGGAGACCGGGACTTGCCATTTATGAAAAAGATTATTATTTTATTATCGAAGCGATTTTTTCATGGAGTTTTGCAGCGGCTACAGCCTTAGTCTGAAGAATCATATTCTTGATAGCCTTGCCGTTGCTCTTGCCATGACCGATAATAACTGTTCCGTTAACACCGAGTGCAGGGGTTCCGCCTACGTTCTCGTAGTTGTAGTTGTCGAAGAACGGGTCGTTTATACCTCTCTGCTTCAATATGCTGTAGATTGATTCGGCATGCTTGAGGTAGATGTTTCCGACGAAACCATCGGTAACGATTACGTCCACCTTTTCGGTATCAGAACAATCGCCGCCTTCAATGTTTCCAATGAAGTTGATGTTGTCGAGTTCCTTCAGCAGCTTGTAGGTTGCCTTTGCGGTAAGGTTTCCCTTGCCTTCTTCCGAACCGATGTTCAGCAGACCGATTCTTGGGTTGTCTATTCCCATTACATATTTTGCGTATGCGCTACCAATCTGTGCGTACTGAGCAAGCACTTCTGGCTTCGGGTCGGCATTAAGACCGACATCGAGGATGAGGTTGTTGCCGCCCTTGTTGTTGGGGCAGATTGACGACAGGCAAGGTCTGATGATGCCTTCGAGGACACCTATTACCTGTGTTGCGCCCACCATCATTGCTCCGGTGTTGCCTGCGCTTGCAAATCCGTCGATGATTCCTTGCTTGAGGTAGAAAAATCCCTTGACGATTCCTGAGTCCTTTTTCTCGCGGAATGTCTTTACGGGGTCGTCACCCATTGCAAATGTTTCGGAACAATTTACAATTTCAAAAACACCAGCATCGACGCTGCGATTGGCGAAATACTTGCGGATGTACTCTTCGTTGCCGAAAAGGAACAGCCTGTCGTCCTTATCCAAAACTTCTAAGGCAAGAACTACACCGTCAAGTACAGCATCAGGTGCAAAGTCCCCGCCATATATGTCAACACCAATGTTCATATTGTCTTATATTTATTCGCCCTTTTGTTCGATAACGAGTTTTCCTCTATAGTATCCGCAGTTTGGACAAACATGGTGATACTGTATTGTTGTTCCGCAGTTCGAGCATGTTGCCAGTGTCGGGAATTCTGCTACATAGTGAGTACGACGTTTGTTTCTTCTCTGCTTCGAGGTTTTTCTTTTAGGATGTGCCATTTTCTTAAACTTTTAGTTAGTTATTATTATTTTTTAATTCTCGCAACGCTTCCCATCTCGGGTCTATTGCGTATTCTGTTTCTTCTGTTTCTTCAACCTTGTACTTGTCAATCAGTTCAATCATCTTTGGATTGCAGGTCGGATTTCCGTCTGCATCATCGGGATGATAGTGGGCTATCGGCAATGCAAAGTGCGAGTATTCGTAAATGAAACTCGACACGTCAATCGAATCTGCATCGCGACTTAGCGTAACGGCATCGCTGTTTGTGTCGAAGTTGGTCTCGTCGCCATAGTTGACCAAAATTTCGTCGCTGATGGCGATTGGTTGCTCGTAGAGTTCGAGGCATCTGTCGCACGTCAGCTTTACCGTTCCCGACAAGTCAAAGTTCAATAGCATCGAGGTCTTTTTCTTGAGTAAAGTTACCTTCACATTGACCTCTCCGCCCTTTATTTCTCCACGTTCATACGACTGGAAAAACGCATCATCAGCCTTAAAGGTGAAGGAATATTCCCTCTCCTCGAGACCGTCTAACGGTATAATATACTGGTTATCACGTTCCATTCCAATCGTTAGTTATGGAAATAAAATCGTGCAAAATTACAAAACAATTTGGAAAAGAAAAAGAAAAATTATTCTTTGTTAAAAATGTTTCTGAGTTTCTGAGTTTCTAGGTTTCTGAGTTTATGAGTTTATGGGTTTCTGGGTTCCGTTTGGTGAAACCTTAAAACAACTTGAAACTTATAAACGGGCTTTAGCCCACATAAACTTAGAAACGCCGCAGGCATTGAAACTTTGAACGTTGAACCCCTCGTCCCTATTTCTTTAGGATTATCCTGAACGTCGTTCCCTTGCCGATTTCCGATGACTTCACGAAGATTTTTCCTCCGTGATATTCCTCTACTATTCGCTTTGCAAGGCTCAGTCCGAGTCCCCAGCCACGGTTTTTGGTGGTGTAGCCTGGACGGAAAACATTTTTGAAGTTCGACTTGCTTATGCCCTTGCCAGTGTCGGAAATTTCAATGCCGACGTTGTTTTCGTCCGATTCGATTGTTATGCGGATTGTTCCATTTGTTCCTATGGCATCAACGGCGTTTTTGCACAGGTTCTCAATTACCCATTCAAACAATTCAACGTTTAGCGGAAGGAAAATCTCATCTTTGTCGGTAATGTTGGTTTCAAGGTGGATTGTTGATGGAATGCGTGTTCAAGCCATAAGCGACGATATTGGCGTGCCAAGCTGATGCGCGGTTTCCTTCGACATTCCAAGCCAAACGTGGTTCTGCTCCGATCGGCGAGAAACATTCAGAACAATGTAGCCCATTACAATGAAAATGGCAATGAGTATAAGTTGAACATATGGATAATATTGCAATTTCTTCAGCAGAAGAGAGTCGGAATAATATATGGTATTCATCACTTCGCCGTCGGGACCAATAATGGAAAAACTTTCCTTGCCGTTGTTGCGGAACTCTTCAAGTTTTTCGGCGGCGTATTCGGCATCTTCCATCTTTATGGTGTCGAGGTTGCGGTATGAAATTATGGTCTCGTTGTCGGCATCGACAAGAATGACTGGTATAGTCTGGTTATTTTCAAGAACTTCGAACAGGAAGCCAATATCAGATTCGGGGTCGGAATTAATGAAATCGCCCATTGCGTGCGACCACAGTTCCATTCGGCGGTATTCCTCGTGGCGAAGGTCTGTCATCAGGTTGTTGGTGTATATGAGCGACAGAACGAAAATCAATGCTGCGAATGCCAGCAAGATGATTTTCCACTTTTTGTCGTATCTGTAATCCTTGTCTTTCATATACGGAGATTTATGTGACTGCAACGACTAAAAGGCTAAGCCTATCGGTTCTGTCATCGTTCCCTTTTTCATTCCTTGCCTATTAAAACGACAAAGTTAAGCATTTATTTTGCGACAATGAATTGGAAAAAGAAAAAGTACCAACAAAGAAGTGTTTGAAATAGCTTAGAAAAGATTTACAACAGCAAAAAAAGCAGCACTGCTACCTATTTTGTTTTTCCCGCCGGCTGAGGTATTTGCCCCCAATTTAAGGCCATTAACGTGTTTAATGACCTTAAGGTTTTGGGGGCAATAAACCTTTTCGGCTCAGTGGCGGATATTTTACTGTTTTACAACATTCCTATTTATCACAAAATCGTTTGTGCTGACCCTTACCGTGTAGGCTGCCGGTGGCAGATTGCTGAGATTCAAGATGGTCTCGTAGCTGTTCTGCGGGGCGGCTACCTTGTTGGTGTAGATGAGCTTGCCAAGCATATCGTAAACCTCGATGGTTGCTGCGCGGTTGCCGAAGTTGTCCAGGACGACTGTCAAATCGCTGCTGAACGGGTTCGGGTAAGCCTGAACATCTGGTTTACCATCAGCTGCAGACTCTACGCAGTTTGCAACCACGATTTCCGAAACCGTGCGTGTGCCGTCGTAGTCAACCTGAACAAGACGGTAGTAGTTGTCGCCACCGTGGATGCCATAGTCGGTATATGCATAGTCAATAGGTTCTATGCTGTTTCCAGCACCTGCTACGCGAGCGATTTCGGTGAAGTTGATTGCATCGTCGGAACGCTCGAGCGAGAAGTAGTCGTTGTTCTTCTCCGATGCTGTTGTCCATTCGATGAGTGCCGAACGACCGTCGCAGGTTGCGGTGAAGGAAGTGAGTTCGATTGGAAGCCAAGTATTTTCATTGGTTGAACCGAATGTGCTGTAGTTACCCGAAATATCTCTTGTGCTTGCTGGAATTACTGCACCTTCTATCTTTATTGTATTGCCATCAACAGATGTTGTTCCTCCTACATTTTTCCAGCAATTAGAACCATAGAACGCCATATTTATGTTTGCAGGATTCCTATTGCCAGTATTACTGTTGAAATGCATATCGGAAGCGGCCTGTGCATTGAAGGTTGCTGTCATTATCGTCGAGGACGAAATCTTCCAGTATTCCATGTTCGAAATATGGTTGAACGGATTGTCGCCACACATGTCGGCAACATTCCACCAGCGAGGCAATTCACTGACACCGAAGCCTGTCGACTTGCCAAAATACTGTACCGAAACATTGTTTGCATCGCTTGTAACCGCAACAGTACCAAGGTTTCCGTTGTCGCCAGTCGGGAAGGTAAAGCCGTTGGCATTGCCGCTCTTGGTAACCTTACCATCGATATGGCTGGTAAGGCTTGCAGTACCTGCTGTTGCACTTGTGCCGAAAGTTACATTACCTGTTACGATACCGCTTGAGAAGGTTGCAGTGCCGTTTATGGTTGGCTCCTGGTCTATTGTAATTCCGCTAGTGTTGCTGAACTCTACATCTTTGAAAGCAGTTGTCGATGAGCCTTCAATTGTCTGAGATGATGTACCATCAAACACAATCAGCCCGCTTCCTGCCGTGTAGGTTCCGTTGTTAGTCCAGTTTCCTCTCAAATTTATTGGCGAAGAACCTGATGTAAACGAACTTCCGATAGTTATACCTTGGAAAATAGTCGTACCACTACCGCTCAAGGTTGTAGTACCTGCAAAGTTTACAGGAGCGTTGAATGTACCATTATTTACCATATCGCCATAAATATTTATGGTATTGCTACTACCCGAAAGAGTGATGTCCTCTGCAATTGTCAGGCTTCCGACATTAGCAGGAACATTCAGGTTTATTGTGCTAGGCGTGCTAACGCAACTATATCCGCCAATTATAACATTCTTCGAACTTGTTGGCGCAGAAGCAAGAGTATATGTTCCGCCAGCACTATGATATTCAATCCAGTTGTTGGCTCCGTTCCAGTCGGTACTGCTACCTGTATAGATAAGATCCCCATCATTTGCACCAATAGCAATTGCATCAGGATTATCAAACGAAACCGTAGCCGACTTTGAATCATCGTCAGTACAAGTCAAGCCATTTAGAGTATTTGTTGCTGTAACACCCACGGTATATGAACCAGCCGTAGTTATGCCGCTTAATGTAGCACCATCGCCAAGGTCGTCATCAAGGTCGTTGGACCATTGATACGACAAATCGCCGTGGTTGTCCGAAACACCAAGGGCAAGGCTTGCACTTCTGCCGTAGCAGATTGATACATCGTCCATGGTTAATGTACCTACGCTTGGCTTGTTTACCGTAATGTTAACTTGGGTTGGAACAGACTGACAAGTTGGTGCACTATGCCTGTATAAAGTTATCTTGGCATAGCCATTGCCAGATCTACCAAATGCAGTACCACCTGAAGGATTTGGCATTTCGTGTTCGCCATCAATAGTTGTCCTTGGAGCAGACGAAGATAGCAAAGAGTTATTCAGATAACCAGAACCGCCACCACCAGAGTTTCGGCGACCACTCGAAGTCACTGCATTTATACATCCGCCATAGTAGCCACCGCCACCGCCACCGACTCCATTAGGATATATTGTAGTATTATCCGCATTTGCGCCAACGCCAAATATTCCACTATTTGTCGATTCGGAGCCGCCTAAGCCACCGCCTCCATTAGCATTTGTCCAATTGTTGACAACTAACCCCCAATAAGCATGACCTCCTGTTGTTCCACCACCGCAGCCACCTGGAGCCTGGCAGGACGAACCGCCACCGCCACCAGCGACAAGAAGCACAGCCGACTGATTGGAACTATAATATCTCAACTGGTAGTCTGTACCTGATGAGGGTGGTGCAATTGCAATATGTGTAGCACCGCCGCCGCCACCACCAGTTTCGTGACCATCCTCTATAGTTTCATCCCTTGCGCCTCTGCCACCGCCATTATATCCACCTTCAGCATTTGCTACAGGTGTATTTTCAGATGCTGGAATAGAGCCTGGAGAACCTTGACCGCCAACACATACATAAAGTGTCTGATTGGAAGATGTTACAATATATGTACCTTTTGCGTAGCCACCCTTGCCGCCATTGTCGGGAAATAACTCTCCAGATTCGTGGCTACCGCCACCCTGTGCGCCCCATACTTCCAATTTAACCGAGTCGGTATTTTCAGGTATTGCCAATGTATATGCACCAGGGCTGGAATATTCGCGTACATCAGCATATATGTTGTCGTATTCGTGAGAATTTACGACCTGATAAGTAATATCTTCAGTGAGGAAATCCGTAGTGTAAGATACTTCCGAAGTTAAGTGACCGCTGTTGTGCAACCATTCAAACGACGAACCTTCGCCATCGTCTGTTCCAGATCGTAGCCGCACGGAGGGATCAGTTCGACGGTGCGGATCCACCGGCGGCGGACAAGCTTTTCGGCAAGCTTCGTCCGTCCGGCCAGCGGCG
>CACWOG010000004.1 GCA_902762455.1 uncultured Bacteroidia bacterium
TTCAACAAATTCACGCTTGGCATCTATGTCAAAGATACCTCCTCAGAGCCTCTACGCGCTTGCCGGCTTCTTTAATCTTCTCGAGTGTTACCATTAAATTATTTTTTGATGCAAAGATACAATATTATTTACGATTTTAGATTTACGATTTTGGGATTTGATGGTTTGATGATTTGATAATTCGATGATTTGAATATTTGAATATTGAATTGCGCCATGGCGCGATTGTACAAAAAATCAAGAATTTAAGGATTTAGCTTCGTTGAGCTAAAGGTTTAAAATCTGTAGAGACGTTGCGTGCAACGTCTTCTATATTTTGAGATGCAAAATTTTTGAAATGATTTGATAATTTGATTTAAAGATTCAATTGTAGAGACGTTGCGAGCAACGTCTTCTATAAATTAAAGCAACGCAAAAAATCATTCGTAAAGTGCTGTTGTTCAGTAAAATCAAAAAAAGTTTAATTTTTTTGATTTTCCCAGGCAACGAAATTGTAGTTTTAATTGTCATATAGATGAACGCAAAAATTTATAGTTATGAAAAAGTTAGTATTAGCCATATTGCTCACAATGGCATCATATATATGCTTCGCCACCGACATACTTATTTCGGATGTGCCTGAAACAGATGCATTCCAGATTAACTGCGAAAGTTCGTCATCGGAAGCAACAACGACGACATATTTCTTCGACGATGGGGGAAACGGCAGCTATTTGGCAAGCCAGACCTACATGAGGGACATACAATCAACAAACGGCAGCATTATAAGCGTAAAGTTTGTAAATTTCAACCTTGCCAACGGCACATTGCTTACAATAAGGGATGCAGTTACGCACGTAGTCCTTGTTTCTAACGCCACGGGAACTTCGCTCAACGGACGAAGTATCACGTCACATCATGGTGCATTGCGTTTTATCTGGATTTCAGGTGCGGCAAGAGGACAAGGTTTCAAGGCAAAGGTATGGTGCGGAAGCCCTTGCCAGCAATTTACTACAAACATTACTGTTGATATTGAGCCGACAAGCACCGAAACAGGACTATATTACGATGTATGCAAAAATGCGCCTGTTACATTCACTGCAAACAATGTCTTCCTTAATAACAACCAAGAATACAATCAAAGCGACGACAATCTGACCTACAACTGGACTATTATCACAATAAACGACACTTTGCGACTCAACAATGCAGGACAAACCATAAGCCACTCTTTTGCCGAAAGCGGAGGCTATTATGTTATGTGTGATGCCATCGACAGCCGAGGATGCGCAAACAGGGAAGCGAATACCATAAGGGTGCGTGTTTCGATAGCCCCGACTTGGGAAAATATAAGCTTTACACCTGATTCTATTTGTTCTGGTACCGAGGTTACCTTTACTGGAGCGCCGCATGTAGAACCTTGGAGGGAGGAAACTCCAAATATCGTAGCAGGTCCTACAGCTCTTCCTGATGCTTCTTATATATGCTATACAACGTATATTTTTTTTAATTTTTTCCCCCCACTTGCAGTTATTAATTCTGTTGAGGACATTGACCGCATCTACATTAACATGGAACACTCATACTTGGGCGACCTTTCGATAATGATTACATGCCCTAATGGACAGAATTGCCTGCTTCATGCATTTGATAATTCTTCCCGTCCCACTATAGCAACAGGATGGACTCCATCACCGATAAACAATGCGGACTCAAGAGGAGGTGGCAGTATCCACCTTGGTCTTGCTCCCGACCCGGCGAGTAATAGCGATTGCTACTATGCAGCTGGAATAGGTTACGAGTACAACTTCACACCAACAGCAACCACACCATTCGGACCCAATGGTCCAACCACAAGGACAACATATACAGATCCATGTGGAAATACAGAAACTAATTTAGTACTAGATCCAGGAGACTACGCGACATACGAAAGTTTAAGTTCTCTAATAGGTTGTCCTTTAGGAGGAATGTGGTCTTTGCAGGTTTGTGACCATTTATACCTTGATAATGGATGGGTTATGGAATGGGGTATTTATTTCGATGAAAGTTTAATTCCCGAAGAAATATGGGATTATTCTCAGATATATAGTGACTACCATTTTCAAGATGGGTATGGTTGGTGGTTTCTAAGTACTGGACCAGATAATAATAACCCTGATTATGTTCCAACTGGCAGTGACATGTATGATATGGCTACGACAAAAAGCAGCCATTCTCGCGATAACGACGATAATTCTAGTTTTTCAGCTACTACTCGCCCACAAAACACCGACCCAGACAATCCTGCGCTTATCCCATACACATTTTCGGTTACCGATAACTTCGGCTGCACCTACGATACAACCGTAACCGTCTATGTCCTGCCTGCTGGCGACCCTTCGTGCTGTATAACTCCAGTACCCGAAATATCAGTATCGGACACAATGCCATGTACCAATAGCATAACACTCACAGCCAGCGATTTCGACCTTCTGGGAAATACTGGAGAATGGACATACAGAGGTCCGGGTACGGCAACATTCGGAGACATAAACCAGCCGCAGACAGAAGTTTCGGTCAATGTTTACGGCGACTATACTTTCACTTGGCACGAATACTATATGGGCAACCACGCTTGTTCTGGCGAGGCAAGTGTTACAGTAAACTTTGCCCCCGAAACTGACGCCACGCTTTCATCCATAAGCGACCGCTGCCGTTCGGGCGAACTGATTGAACTTTCGGCTTCCGATTACGGAACATTTACCTGCTCACCCCCCACTCCTGCCTTTAATGCCGAAGCCCATACCTTTGTCCCTGCCCTTGCAGAGCCCGGCGTATATACCATAACAAACGACCTTGGCGACGCGCGGTGTGCAATTGCATCACTTAGTAGCCAGACATTTACTATCTACGATGAAATTACGGTATCGAACCGCGCGGAAATCTGCACATCGTCGGAAAACGGAACTGTAGAAATAAGATTTGATGTCAATGGCTTGTCCGACCCTGACAATCCACCGGCATATTCAGTCACTGGCGGTTACAGTTCAAATGGTTCGGCAATTATAACCGTCGATGAAACCAGAAATCAACCTCAATACTCCTTGACGGCACAAGGGCCGATTGAATATTCGCTTCTGGTTTCCGACGAACACGGCTGCAACAATGTAAATATACAGGGCAACTACGAGTGCGACTGCCCCAACTATGCAGGAACATTTGTCGACTACAGTGCCAAGATTATGTGTAGTGGCGAGGGCTACTGGCTACAGCGCGGACATACTGAAAATCACGGTCACAACGGCAATCAGGTCGATACCGCCCGAAATGCCGTATTCTCATACATTGTATGCACAAATCCGAACGACATACATACCTCGTTTGTTACAGAATTGCCAGGCACCACCGAAGCCATATATCTTTCTACCATTAACGGGCAAAACAATCGGCAATATTACCTTATGGCAGTTGTTGGTTTCGGCTCGGGACTGAACGCCTGGGGCAACGGATGCCGTTCCGTATCACAGCCAGTGCCGCTTATGTGGAGAGAGTCGCCGCATCCATCGGTTACAGCAGCCGACACCTGTGGATTGGTGATGAGACTTCACGGTTCGCAACCACCTGAGGGCACATACGGCTATTGGACTGCCACTGCACCCGAAGGCGTTGGAAACTATAGTTATACGACAATTGCCAACACCACTAACAACTCGCCAGAAGCCATTGTCCTTGTGAATGCACCCGGTGCTGCCACTTTCACTTGGAACATAGTAAACTCTGAATGTACTGGTCGTGCAAGCGCAATATACAACTTTTATCGTATCCCGACGCCAGAGGCTGGCCCCGACATTACCGTCTGTGGTGTGCAGGCGGAAATAACAGGCGCAATTCCAACATCACCAGCCATCGAAGGCTCAACCTTGCAGTGGTCAGGACACGGAGTTGTAATAAATAACGCAAGCACTATACAGCCGACAGTCAATGCCAACGGAAGCGGAACCTATTCAATACGGCTTACCGAACGCAACGACGAATGTGCAGGTAGCGATTACACCAACATCACCTTCATCAACATTCCAGCACCGGCGACTACAGCCAATGTCGATACCGTATGCGGTCACGTAGGCGAACTGCAGGTTTACAATACCAATCCGTCCAACGAAGGCAGATGGACTGCATACTATGATACTATTTCGTGGACACCGCTTCCAACAGTTTCGTACAGCGACTACAACAATCCGACAGGGCCAAACAGCGACCGCTATCCGCACTGCTTCGTAACCGTACCTATACCCGACGACCAGAGCGAAGTGGAATATGTCTTCAAGTGGACGGAGCCTATCAACGACCCGCACCTGCCTGACGATGCCGATTGCCAAGGCGAAGCAATAAAGCGGATGGTGTTCAGGAAAGTGCCTGTTATCAGTGTGCATCAGTGCGGTTCCACGGGCAATAGCGTTGCTGTCTGCGGCAACAGTCTTGAACTATGTGCCGAGACTGTGGCATCAGAAGGTTACACCGACTTTTCGTGGGTTTGCAAGGGAATCGCTGGACACTTCTCCGATTCTCTTAACAGCACCACTACATTTACTCTCGATAGCACCGTGCAAATCAATAGTTTCCAAGATGTTGACTTTTTCTTCGTCGGCAGAAATGGAAGTTGTATGTCGATAGACACTATGCACGTGAAATTCCTGCAGAAGCCAGTTGCAAATGCTGGACTCGACCACGTTGCCTGTGGCAACAGTTACGAACTCAGCGGCGTATGGGGTATGCAACCAAGCGACGACTACACTCCGTCTTGCCAGTGGACTGTGGGCGAAATGCCTAATCCAGATGCACAGGTAGTATGGGCAAACACACCGCACGACAGCATTGTAGAAGGCGTTCAGGTGAGCGACTACGGCATATATACTTTTATTGTCAGGGAAATGAATACAGCTGGAGATGCAGCAACTTGTTTCGACCGCGACACCGTAACCATAGAATTTATGGAGAGGCCAAATGTGTTTGCAGGAGAGGACTTTGATGTCTGCGGACTTGATTTTCAACTTCATGCGGTCTCGTCGCATTCCGAAGGTGACAATATTTCTGGTGTGTGGACAAGTATTAGCGGTGGTGAAATGTCATTTGCCGACCGTACAGACCCCAATACAACAGGTCACTATTCTGCGTACGGAACGGCAACTTTCAGGTGGGTGGAGACAAATCATCCTCACATCGCTACCGAAAACGAGGAAACTTGTTCGGCATCGGACGATGTGGAAGTAACCTTTTTTGAGTTGCCATCGCCTGTAATAAGTATGAACGAAGGCGACACAATAGCCTGCGGACTAAGTTTTGAATCTCTGCGTGCCGAAAATCCAGGAGATGGCATAAGTGGTTTCTGGTACGAGGTTAGTCCTGCCACACAATTCGGAAATGTGGACAGCATTGTTACAAATGTTGCGGTTCCAAGTTACGGCAGACACGATTTCTACTGGATTGAATATACAGGTTCGGCAGACAATCCGCGTTTCTGTAAGGATACGGCAGGTCCGTGGACAATCGATTTCATACAGGAGCCAATTGCCCAGATTCGTGATACATCAAGGACTTTCTGCTCGTACTCAGGAATGCTGTGTGCCGACTTCAATGGCGTAGGAGAAGGAAGATGGTCAACAGATGCAAATTCATACGTTTTGACCTTTGAAGATAGGATAAGTCCTTGTACTTCGGTATATACTACTGTGCTAAATAGCGGAAATTCGCAGGACCCCTACTATAATATTTACTGGACGGTAAGGAATACGGAATACTGCACCGACAAGGACACCATAAAAGTGATTTTTGCTGGGGTTCCGTCTGATTCAATAAAGGTAATTCCTCCTAAATGTTTCGGCGAGGCAGCCATTCTTACAGCCTACGAGGACTCGCTTGCCATCTACGACTGGGACTTCGGCAATGGCTACACAGATTCTGTACAGACCAATGCTGCAGCAGGCGAATACCGCGCATTCGTACATTGGGAAAACAGGGAAACTACTCACACCATTGGACTTACAACCACCAATTTGTGGGGATGCACTTCGAACATCGGCAGGGCAGTTGTTGAAGAGCCTGATTTCCCCAAATACAACTACAATATAATAAACGACACCTGCGCATTGGGAAAGGGCGGAATTGAATTCATCGACACAGCAGGAATTTTCGCATTCTATTGGATTGACACTACGGTTGGTCCTACCATTACCGACCCTAACGGCTATGCGATAACAGACTTACGCATATATAATCTTCCAGCAGGACGCTATGTCTATCGGTCTGAATATCAAACATCCAACGCCGAATACATAGAGGTTTACCGCCAATATTTCGGTACAGCACAATGTTCCGACTTCCCCGAATTCGAGGTTGGCACAATAGGAATGCTAGAGGCCGAAATTGTAATCTCGGCAGAGGTTGTTGGTAATCTCGTTGCACCAGATGCTAATGCAATATTCTACAACACAACAAATTATGACAACCTGAGCAATCACGTTTGCGAATGGCATTTCGGTGACGATGCGGTTGAGAGAAAATGTGATTCAGTAGTGGAACACATCTACATCGACCCAGGATGCTACGAAGTATATCTTGTGGTTATGAATAGGGAGATTCCCGAATGCCGTGATACGGCAATGCTTGACGACTGTGTATTCGTTGACAAGGAGAGTAAGCTCGAAGTACCAAACATCTTTTCGCCCAACGGAGATGGCATAAACGAATATTTCCAAGTGAACGGCCAGTCCATCAAGACGGAAACATTTCACGGCATAATTATGAACCGTTACGGACAGGTTCTGTTCGAGTGGAGCGACTGGGAGAAGGAAGAGTCAGGCTGGAATGGTAAAATAAAAGGTTCGACAACGGCAACCCCGGGCGTTTATTACTATATCATCGAGGCAGAAGGTATGGACAATACCCAATACAATATGGAAGGAGCATTTCATTTAGTGAGATAATCCCCATGTTTATGTGAAACCCTATGGGAGAAACGATACGGATTGTTTTTATTAAAGTCCTAGGCGAATTATATTCAACTCACATTTACTCAATTTTACAATCTTGCCAGAGATTGTAAAAGGATAAAGACATCTCATTCGGAATGATTCTGTAGGGTTCTCACTTTTTGTGGTTGCATTAAAATTTGTACAATCTTTTGAACCTAAGACTATCCTATTCGGAAAATCACTATTTTTGCAGCCGTTTTGGTTAAGGGAATGCTGTGTAAATCGGCAACAGTGCCCGCTGCTGTAAACCCGTGTAAGACTGAACGATAACAAACCACTGTCCACCCTGCTTGGATGGGAAGGTGTTCGGTTCGGGTGAGTCAGAAGACCTGCCAAATGCCTAATTAACGGCAAGCCTTCGGGAACAAGGGTGGTGCTAAGCGGTGCAATTATGCACCTTCTTTGCGATTGTCTTGCTATATTATTAACTTCGTAATAATTAAGGTTATGCGAAAGATTTTTCTTTTATTTTTATCGTTCATTTTTGCAGTGGGCGCAAATGCACAATTGTCGGGTGTTTACACCATCAGTGGCAATAGTACCGACAATCCAGATTATTCATCATTTAGTGCAGCGGCATCGGCTTTGTCGGCTGGCGTTTCCGGTCAGGTAGTTTTCCAAGTGGCACCAGGCACATACGAGGAGTATGTTACAATCAACTCCATTTCGGGTGCAAGTTCGGATAATCGCGTTATATTCAGAGGTATGGGAGCCGACAACCAGCAGGTAGTAATTACCAGCAATGCAGGCTATACCGACAACAGCACAGTGAAACTCAATGGTGCAAATTTTGTTACATTTGAGAACTTGACAATCACCACAACTTCGGAAAACAATGCCCAGTTGCTTCGTTTTATAGGTAGTGTAAACAACTCTCGCTTCGAAAATGTACGGTTTGTCGGATACGATTTCAACTCGTCTTCGACCGACAACGACAAAAATTTGGTTCACATGAACAGCGGGTCAGGCGTGTATTGCAACGGCAACGAATTTGTTGGATGCCAATTTATAAATGGTGGCGTAGCTCTATATTTGCAGGGAAAGGATATGTCGCAGTTCAATACTGGCGTTCTGGTCGAAAATTGCTCGTTCTCAAACCAGCAGTCAAAATCCATATACATCTTATTCTTCTACGATGCTATTATCCGTGGCAATACTATAATCAATGCAAACGACTATAAGACAGACTACAACGCCATTGATGCTTACCAGTGCTACAATGCCTGCGTGTTCGAGAATAATGTAATTAATGTTACCAGAACAACTAGTTACACCACAGCGGTAAAGCTACGTCCCTGCGTGGGCAACGAAGAAAATCATATCATTTTCAGGAACAACATTGTAAATCTTAATTCCAACGCATCGAGTTACAGTTATTGCTTCAGAATTTCACATGGCAGCAATACAAATTTAGATTCATATATAGATTGTGCACATAATACCTTTAAATGTTCTGGAACTGGTTCTAATGGCAATATCCATGTTGAAAAAAAAGTACAGAAAATTAATTTTTATAACAATCTGCTTGTCAATGAATCCAATGAAGGATATGTTCTACGCTTCAACGTCGCAATCTCAGAACGGTACAGCGACTACAACCGCGTTTCGTACACTTGTTCAAACTTCGGCAGGAATGGTTCTAGCGACTGCGCCACCTTGGCAGACTGGACAGACTCGGTCAGCCTTGATGCCAATTCCGCAATATGCTCACCATCGTTTGTAAGCGCTCAGGACCTGCACTTGATGAGCAATACTGGCATTAATGTTGCCAACCCGCTATCGTATGTTACCACAGACATTGACGGAGAAACTCGCTCGCAAACACCTTGCGCAGGCGCTGATGAACATTTTGCAAACACTAACCAACCGCCAATTGTGCTTAATCCAATCAGTGACATCACAATGGAAAATTTCCCCGACAGCAGGAATGTTGACATATCCAATGTCTTCGACGACCCAGATGACGATAATGAAAACATTGAAGTTTCATTGCTTTCGAATAGCAATCCATCACTCGTAAACGCAACTTTGCAAAACAATACCGTATCTTTGGAAAGACTTCTTTCTTCTGGTGGCGTTGCAACCATCACATTACAGGCAATAAGTGGAGAAGACACAATCACAACATCATTTTCAGTTACATGCGTAGCACAGGACTTGCCACCAGTAGTTGCAAATCCGCTTGGTCCAGTAGTTTTCACAACCTTCCCGCAGACACTCTCGTTTAATTTGAATGGGGTTTTCGACGACCCCGACAACAATAACCAGTTTATGGAATATGAAGCAGAGGCTGTCGGCGAATATGTAACAGCGTCTGTTGACGACGAGAATATGCTGGTAATTGTACGCAATACGGCGAATGAATTTACAGACGAAGTAGTCGTAACGGTAACAAGCAATGGAAAGACCGCAGAAATGAACGTGTCAGTTTCTGGTTCCGAAATTACAATAGAAATTGCAACTGCCGATTTCGAAGATGTTGAACTTTCCTCACAAGGATATTGGATACCTGCACAAGAAGGTGAAGCCCAGATGATCAGCAGAGGCTGGATATTCAGCAATTACTATTCGCCATATTACTGGGGTGGTTTCACTGCTTCAAAGAGAACAGATACATCTCTCGATGGCTTGGATGCCCAATACACGGCAATTACAGGCGAAGGACACAATGGCTCGTTAAATTATGCAGTTGCATATACCTACGGTTCACTCACAGAAATTACCGCTGCCGATGGATTGGCTCACACAATTACAGGCTGCTATGTTACCAATAACCTCTGGGCATACAACCACATGCTTTATGGAGAGTATGGTCTGGTATTTGGCGGAAGCGACGGAACCGCTCCCGATTACTTTGTTCTTCATGCTATAGGCAAAGATTTGAATGGCAACACAACTGGCAGTTTGGACTTCTATTTGGCGGACTACCGCTTCGACAATTCCGATGATGACTACATTTTGAACACTTGGGAATGGTTTGACCTAAGTTCACTTGGTGAAGTCGCATCAATATCATTTAGTTTGGAATCGACCATTGGCAACGGTGGTGGTATGCTTACCCCTGCTTACTTCTGCATGGATGATTTCAACGGAACAGCACCAGTTCCCCACGAAGACCAACCTCCTTACATTGCAAATCCTGTTGCCGACTGGGTTTCGAATTTGTTCCCAGATTCAACATCAATCGATTTGAGCAATGTCGCTACCGATGATGACAGTCCTATTGCAGCAATCTCATATTCGTTGATTTCCAATTCAAACGAAACTGCCGTTGAAGCGCAAGTCGAGAATAACACATTAACTATCACACGTTTGACATCAGAAGAAGCCACTTCAACCTTGACTTTGAGAGCAAATAGTGGCGACTTGTATGTGGATTTCACCGTCAATGTAGTTCTTAATTTGGTTGTAGATGTACGCGAATATGAAACCGAGATGTCTATCTACCCAAATCCAACCGATGGACAAATAACCATTTGCATACCGCAGTCATCAGGATTTGAATACTGCGTATCAAATATGATGGGACAAGAAATTATGCGTGGAAATTGTATTGGAAACAACCAACAACTTGACCTATCAAATTTTGCAAAAGGTATTTACAATATTAGTGTAAATGTCGAGAATACAGTATCTGTACATAAAGTGGTTGTAAGATAATATATTTTGGATTAGACAACTATAAAAGGTTAATAATGGGCTGTCAACAGGGCAGCCTATTTTTATTTTCTCAATGGATTGAAATATTCGATGTTTATTGGCAAGGCTATCTTGTCGTTACTATCAAATCTTTTTCCATACAGATAATTTTTGCGTTTTTGCTTTCAAATGCAAAAAATAATTCGTAACTTTGAACGGAAATTTTTTCATTTTTTAGATTATTGATTTATAGACAAAAACAATAAAATATATAATGGGAAGAAAGATTAAATTCTGTTTAGTTTACAGGGATATGTGGCAGTCGGCTGGAAAATACGTTCCACGCGTTGACCAGTTGAAGGAGGTAGCTCCGGCGATAATTGAGATGGGATGTTTCTCGCGTATTGAAACCAATGGCGGTGCATTCGAACAAGTTAACTTGCTTTACGGTGAAAATCCGAACAAAGCCGTCCGCGAATGGACAAAGCCTTTCAACGAGGCAGGAATCCAGACAATGATGCTTGAACGAGCATTGAATGGTTTGCGCATGTATCCCGTTCCGGCGGATGTCCGTCAGTTGATGTACAAAGTCAAGAAGGCACAGGGTGTTGATGTGGTTCGTTCGTTCTGTGGTTTGAACGATACACGTAACCTCGAGTTGTCGGTAAAGTACGCCAAGGAGGCAGGAATGATTTCGCAGGGTGCTTTGAGTATCACCCACTCGAAGATTCACACCGTGGAATATTACATGAAGGTAGTCGACAAACTTGTTGAATTCGGTGCCGACGAAATAGGTCTGAAGGATATGGCTGGTGTTGGTCGTCCCGTTACATTGGGTAAACTTACGAAGGCCATCAAGGACAAGTATCCTCACATCGTAGTTCAGTATCACGGACATTGCGGACCAGGTTTTTCGCCAGCTTCGATGCTCGAAGTTGCACGAAATGGTGCCGACATCATTGATGTCGCCGTTGAGCCGCTGTCGTGGGGAAAGATTCACCCCGATGTAATAACAATCAGGGAAATGCTTTACGATGCAGGCTTCGAAGTTCCAGAAATCAATATGAATGCCTATATGAAGGTTCGTACCCTCAACCAGAAGTATATGGACGATTTCTTGGGCTATTTCATGGAAATGAAGAACAGGCAGAGTTCATCGTTGCTTGTAAGGTGCGGTCTTCCTGGCGGAATGATGGGTTCGATGATGTCCGACCTCAAGAGTATGCACAGCGCTATTAATGTTTCGTTGCAGCAGTCGGGCAAGCCTACGGTTTCTATTGACGACCTTCTGGTACAACTTTTCGAAGAAGTGGAATATGTATGGCCTAAGCTCGGCTATCCGCCACTGGTAACACCTTTCAGCCAGTATGTCAAGAACATAGCTCTTATGAACATATATGCAATGTCGGCTGGTCAGCCTCGTTTCTCGATGATTGACAAGGACAGTTGGAATATGATTCTCGGTCGTATGGGTAAGTTGCCGGGTGAACTTGCTCCCGAAATTGTGGAGCTTGCAAAGTCGAAGGGCTACGAGTTCTTTACGGGTAATCCGCAGGATGAATATCCCGATGCTTTGGAATCGTACCGTCAGGAAATGCAGACCAAAGGCTGGGACTGCGGTCAGGACGACGAGGAATTGTTCGAACTTGCAATGCACGACCGTCAGTATCGCGACTACAAGAGTGGCATAGCAAAGAAGCGTTTCAACGAGGAATTGGAAGTTGTGAAGAACAAGGAGAATAAGGTTGTTCAGGTTGAAGATGATAAGGACCCGAAGATTAAGAAAATCAAGTCGCCTGAAACTGGCAAATTGCTGTTTGCTTTCATATCCGACCAGTATAAGGTTGGCGACCAGATTTCTGTGGACGAGCAGTTGTTCTATGTCGAGTCGAACACCAACTACGAGGTTGTCATATCCGAATATGCCGGAACCATTGGCAAGCTCTACTGCAAGCAGGGTGATTGGGTTCACGAAGGCGATACGATTATGACAATTGTAACGGAATAATTTTTTGAATCGGATAATTAACGGCTACTGTTGCTATGCTATGGTAGCCGTTTTTTTTACAATCCATCCCGCAACGCAAAAGAAACAGTGCAGCCGCCCTTCGATACTTCGGCAGGCTTGCTTCGGCAACATTTTTCACTCTTACGAAGCAATTGCAGGTTCGTAAAACGTAGGGTGAAGGGCGAATACCCTCATTAACATTTTTTTGATAATATTTTAACACATATCTGTAAGACACTAATAAAAAATGTTTTTTTTTGCAAAAATTATCATATATAAATATGATAAGAAATGTTTAAAAACAAATGAATAATAATTTATCTATATGAAAACAATACATTACATTATTGCAATAGTCTCGTTGATTGTCGCTTTGCTGACCAGTTGCAACAAAAAGGAAGGCTGCACCAATCCAAACGCAAAGAACTACGACCCCGCCGCAAAGGTCGACGACGGCTCTTGCATTTTTGATGCTCCCGACAGTACCTTAAATGCACCTGTTGACATTAGAGCCGCATGGATTGGAGAATACACCTGCACCAAAATCCAGACAACCCACACGAACACGGAAAATCCGCGCACCGACACATCACAAACTATATTGAAAGTATATGCGGTGAATTCCTGCGACAACCTGCTACATATTATCGAAGCAAGCATAGGTCACAACTGCTATGTCGTCTGCAAGAGCGACAACACATTCAGGGACACGCTCATTAATGGCGATGCCCAAAACCGGCCCATCGTAAGGGGCAGTTTCGATGGAAATACGGTAAACATTGAATACATTTGGGGACAGGAAGGATTGCACATAATATTCAGCGGCACAAAGACACAAGCATACGAGTTTACGAGTGCCGACTACAGGGATGGCTGGATTGGCAACTATGAGGGAAAAATAAGATATACCAACTACTCAATAGACACCACCTGTCCCGTATCCTTTTCTGTCGAAAAGTATATGGATTGCGGATTGCGATTGTCCAACATAGTTTCATCTGTCGATAGAAGTAGTGAAACTATAAAGAATGTGTACGAAGACGGAAAAATAGAAGATAACATAGGAAATCACCTTGTCGCAAAGGGAACAATTTTTACCGATAGCATATCTGTTTACTTCGTCGATGGCACCGCCCTTGGAAGCAACCCAGTATATGCTTATTATGCCAAAAAGGTAATTAGATAAAAAGATAGGATGCAAAGTTCTTGTTGCTACTGATAACAAATATTGCTTTTGCTTGCCGCGCATTTTCACAATTTCCGGCGACCAACTAAAACTAAACATTGGGGCGTAGAAGGCTGACAGGCTTGAAGGCTAAAAGGCTAACAGCCGTTTGTACTAAGACGCAATTCATTGCGTCTCAGAAACGGCTTCAGCCACTCAAACGCCTTGAACTGTTGAACACTTGAACGTTGAACAACATTAAACATAGAAACGGCTTTAGCACATCAAACGGCGAAGCCATCAAACCCCCAAACGGCGAAACCCTCAACGAAGTTAACCTTTAGCTCGGCGTAAGCCAAACGGTCTTTCGCTCATCGAATGTCAAAAAAAATGTAAAAAACATTGCATTATTCGTCCGAAAAAATGTAATTTTGCAACAATTATTCGTCCGAAAAAATGTAAAAACATAATGAAACGATTATTAATCAACGATTTAGTAAAATGGAAAAATAATCCCAACAGGAAGCCGCTAATTTTAAATGGTGCCCGACAAGTTGGAAAGACATGGTTGCTCCAGAATTTTGGTAAAGAAGAATACAAATCGGTGGCTTATATTAATTGTGAACGGTCTGAAAACCTTGAATTTGTGTTCGAGGATTTTAATGTCCGCCGTATTATTATGGCAATTTCGGCAGTGTCGGATGTAGATATTCTTCCTAACGAAACCTTGATTATTGTTGATGAAATTCAGGACTACCCAAGAGCATTGACTGCATTGAAATATTTTTGCGAGGATGCTCCCGAATATCATGTGGCAGTTGCTGGTTCGTTGCTTGGTATAATGTTGCACAGTGGTGTCTCGTTTCCTGTCGGTAAAGTAAATATGCTCAATCTTTATCCTATGAATTTTGAAGAATTTTTGATGGCAATGGGTAAGGAACAAGCGTTGCATGCATTGCATAGCGGCGACTGGAAACTGATAAACGCACTGGCACCAATGTATATTGATATGCTTCGTCAGTATTATTATGTAGGTGGCATGCCCGCCGTTGTAAAATCGTATGTAGAAAATTATAGTCTTATGCAAGTTAGGGAAATGCAGAAGCAGATACTTTTCGACTATTCGCACGATTTTTCAAAGCATACTGTCAGCAAAGAGATTCCTCGTATAAATCTTGTTTGGGGCAGTATTCCCAGCCAGCTGGCAAAGGAGAACAAGAAATTTCAGTACAGCGAAATTAAAAAAGGAGGCAGGGCGAGTGAATTTGAACTTGCCATCCAATGGCTTGTAGATATGGGGCTTGTGTATAAGGTTCAGCGTATTACCGAACCCCGTTTGCCACTGAATTTTTATGCGCAAGATAATATATTCAAACTTTTTATACTTGATGTTGGACTTCTAGGTGCTATGATGGATGTGAGGGCTGCCGATGTAATTGTAAACGATGATATATTTGTTGAATATAAAGGTGCTTTTACCGAAGAATTTGTCCTTACACAGCTTGTGTCGAAAGATATTCCGGCATATTATTACAGCACAAATGACTCTCAGGTGGAAATTGATTTTGTTTTGCAGGATTCCAGCAAGGTGTTGCCTGTCGAGGTGAAGGCGGAAGAAAATGTACGCTCGAAATCGCTTAAAGCGTTTATTGATAAGTATCCTGATTTGAAAGCCATTAGATTTTCTATGAAACCATATATAGACCAAGGCTGGATGGAAAATATTCCGTTGTATGCAATTGGGGTTACACTTTTGGACATGAACAACTTGTCGAGTTGAAAAGATGTTCTCACGAGGCTCGGAATGTTAGTCGCTACGCGAGAACGCCGCAGGCATCAAACGGCGAAGCCATCAAACTTTCAAACGGCGCAGCCATCAAACGCCGAAGGCATAGAAACCAAGAAACGGCTTTAGCCATCAAACGCCGCAGGCATTCAAACGGCGTCAGCCATTCAAACCCAGAACGGTGGAGCCCTCAACGAAGTTAAACTTTCAAACTGGCGCAACCCCTGAAACTTTTTTTTCCCATTTCGCAATTATGAATTAATTTTGCCGCTTGTCTTATTTTACAAAAATGTACACTTTATTCTTAAAAGAAATAAAAGGCTTCTTCAGCTCGGTAATAGGTTACCTTGTAATTGCGGTGTTCCTGCTGATTGTAGGCCTGTTTATGTGGGTTTTCCCCACAAACTTCAACATTTTTCAGGTAAATGCAGCCAACATCGACACGCTTTTCCTGATTTCGCCGTGGGTGTTCCTCTTCCTCGTGCCTGCAATTACGATGAATATGTTTGCCGACGAACTTCGTACCGGCAACATGGAACTTCTCCTCACACGCCCGATTTCAGAATTCAAGATTGTGACGGCCAAATACCTTGCCGCTGTGGTCTTGGTGCTGATAGCATTGTTGCCGACATTACTTTTCCTGTTTTCGATACACTTTCTGGCCGACCCTGTCGGAAATGTCGATTACGGAGCAATCGCAGGTTCGTACATCGGACTTTTCTTCCTCGGTGCAGTTTATGCGGCAGTTGGAATATTCGCTAGTTCGCTGTCGAAGAATGTAATCGTGTCGTTCCTGCTCGGGATAGTGTTCTGCTTCCTGTTCTACCTCGGGTTCAACCTGCTTGCCGACCTTGTTTCGACGGGAACGGTAGCGGAATTCATAAAGTCGCTGGGCATAAACGACCACTACAGCTCAATCAGCCGTGGCGTTGTTGATTCGCGCGACATAGTGTATTTCCTGAGCGTGATTGCAATTTTTATCTTCTTTTCTAAACTCAGACTTGAAAGTCGCAAATGGTAGGAGGACAACGGTATGACAAACGAAACAGAAAACAAGAAATCATTTTCGCAGATGCGCCGCCAGAACCGCAACCAGAACATCTTTCAGGCTGTGCTGATAATAGTGCTTATCGTGGTGCTCAACATATTCTCGTCGCTGGTGTTCTTCCGCGCCGACCTCACCAAGGAAAAACGCTTCTCAATATCCGAATTCTCAAAGCAGGTACTCGACAGCCTCGACGACGATGTGTATATTGAAATCTTTCTGAAAGACAACGACTTGCCATCGGAACTTGTGCGTTACCAGCGCGAAGTTGACGACTTTATGAAGAACCTCTGCCGCTAT
Source organism: uncultured Bacteroidia bacterium (assembly GCA_902762455.1). Taxonomy (GTDB): domain Bacteria; phylum Bacteroidota; class Bacteroidia; order Bacteroidales; family ML635J-15; genus Bact-19. The sequence continues at coordinate 16,936 of CACWOG010000004.1, forward strand.
TCAAACAACATCCGCTACGAATTCAAGAATCCGTTTACCGAACATAGTGGCGAGGGACAGGGATTTATGCAGAAGTGGTTTGGTTTTCTGTCGGACGAAGAGGAAGTTGAGCCGTTGGAGAGAAAGAAGATTTTTGCACAATTATACAATAAAGGCTTGAATCCCACCTACATAGTCCAGCAGGAAGGAATGGGTGGCTCGGAAAAGATAATTTTCGCAGGTGCATTGGTAAAGTACAAGGAAAAGGACTTCCCCGTAAACCTGCTCACAAACAGTCCGTCTGGCAACACGCCATACACAATGTTGAGTTCCACCGAGTTGGAACGCGAATTCGTTCACGCGCTGTGGATGCTCTCTAGCCGTAAGGTTCACAAGGTTGCCTTCCTCGAAGGTCACGATGAGTTGGACGAAAACCGCACCTACGACATAATGTCTTCGTTGTCAAAATATTACCGCATAGAGCGCGTAGATATGAACGGCAGCCTCACTGCTCTCGACGATTATGGTTGCGTTGTAATCGCCAAACCGCAGAAGAGGTTCAACGAGCGCGACAAGTACATTATCGACCAGTACATTATGAACGGCGGAAAGGTCATCTGGTTTGTGGAGTGGATGCAGTTCGATATGGACAGCCTCAACACCAACCCAACCGCTATGGCTCTGATGAACGACATCAACCTCAGCGACCAGCTTTTCAACTACGGCGTGCGCATCAATCCCGACCTTATTCAGGACTTGCGCTGCCTGCAGATTCCAGTCTGCGTCAACACCGTTGAGGGCAAACCGCAGTTCGAGCCAAAGCCGTGGTACTACTTCCCGCTCATCGTTCCCGACACCTTGCTCGACCACCAGCTCGTCAAGAACCTTGATGTTATGCGCACCTGCTTCGTCAGCTCGATTGACACCGTAGGCGAAGACCCGATGGTGAAAAAGACTATTCTGCTCCGCACATCGCAGTACGCAAAAGCCTTGTCGCATCCTGTGGAAATAAGCCTCGACATACTTCGCGAAAAGCCCGAAATGCTCACTTTCAACAAGCCGAATATGCCAGTTGCCGTACTTCTCGAAGGTCAGTTCAAGTCGAACTTTGCAAACAGGCTCCCACCCGAACTCGCCGACAACAAGGAATTCAAGTTCAAGGAACGCAGCGAAAAGACACAGATGATTGTCGTTTCCGACGGCGATTTCATCCGCAACGAAATCAAGCGCATGGGCGACAAAGTTCAGCCTTATCCGCTCGGCTACGACAAATACTACGATGCACAATACACTCCCGGCAATACCCAGTTCATAATCAACTGCGTAAACTATCTTTGTGCCGATGAGGGACTTATTTCGCTGAGAATGAGAGAACTCAAGAGTCGCACACTGAATGCTACGAAGGTCAGGGAGGAAAAGGCGATGTGGATTTGCGTCAATATTATAGTGCCGATACTTATTGTGCTTCTGATTGGCTTCACGATGATTGTAATGCGAAAAGTTAAATACTCGAAAAAGGAAAAATAGGAAATATGAAGAAAACAAACTTATTGCTGCTTATTATAATAGTAATACTCGTTGGCGTTTCGATAGCGATATATTTTGTGCGCAACTACGATTCGCAGAGCACATTGCGCGACTTTGCCGTTGAAGATACCGCTTCGATAACAAAGATATTCCTTGCCAACAAGCAGGGTTCGGCGGTAACACTTGAGCGCGAAGAAAACCGCTGGACAGTCAACAAGCAATACACCGCCCGCCGCGACTTCGTCAACAATCTGCTTACGACAATAAAGAAAATCGAAGTAAGCTCGCCTGTTTCGTCGGCAAAACTCGAAAGGGTTATGAAAGACCTTGCTGTGCAGGGCATAAAGGTGGAAATTTATCAGGGTGACGAATGCGTGAAGGTTTATTATGTAGGCGGTGTGACCGAGGACAACAACGGAGCATATATGATTCTGGAAAACTCCGACTTGCCGTTCATTCTTACGCGCCCCGGATTCACAGGCTACCTTCCGGTTCACTACCTGCCCGAACTTTCGGAATGGCGCGAGCGTATCGCCTTCAACTACAACATCGACGACATAGCCAAGGTTTATGTTGAATATCCCGACAGGGACGAATCGTTCATTGCCGAGCGACTTGGCGAAAACAACTACAACCTGAAGAACATCGACGGTTCAAGTATGGAAATTCCGTTCGACACCTTGCGCGTAAAGGAGTTTGTAAGCCGCATAAAGTTTGTTGGTTTCGAGACTTATATTCTTGATAGTTTGCAATCTTTTAAACGCGACAGTTTGCAGAAGACCGAAATGATGGCTTCGTTCACAATCGAGGACAAGACTGGCGCAAAGAGCAAACTCGTAACTTACCGTCGTCCCAACACAAGCGGACTTTTCGACCCGCAGGGCAATCTTTTCGAGTACGACGTTGACAACCTCTATGGCATTATCAACAACAACGAAGTTGTAATTCTCCAGTACCCGATTGTTGACCCGATAACATTCTATAAATCAGATTTCTTAGGACAGAACCACCACGAAGCGGTAAGGTTCAAGGAGGTGCAGACTCCGTGAAAAGGATTTACGATTTCTTTGTAACGATGCAATGTGTTGCACCGTTACAAAAATTATAACCTTCTAATAATGCGTAGCTTACCCATATCCCAAATTTTGTGCAAATAAATTACCATACTTATTAATAAAATTTGTAATTTTACACCCCAAATTTTAATCGTAAAACTTATAAAAGTAATAATATGGATTTTGTAATATCAAGCTCACAGCTTCTGTCGCACCTGCAAATAGTTAGCAGGGTTGTTAACTCAAAGAACTCACTCCCAATCCTCGACAACGTGCTGATGTCGGTAGAAGATGGCATACTTAAGATTACCGCCAGTGACCTCGAAAGTACAATAACAACTACACTTCCGCTCGAAAACTACAGTGGAGATGGCGTTATCGCAACCGACACAAAGAAAATTCTCGACGTGCTGAAGGAATTTCCTGAACAGCCGTTGACATTCAACATAAATACCGACGACAAGAGGATAGACATCACATCGCAGAACGGAAAATATACGCTCGTAGGCGTTGACGGTTCCGACTTCCCGCAGGCTTCACAGCTGAAGGCCGACAAGACCATCAGCATCAGCGTTAGCCCCGACATTCTTTACGGAGGTATTACTTCTGCAATCTTTGCTACTGGCGACGACGAACTTCGCCCGATAATGAACGGTATCTTTATCGAACTGCAGGAATCGGGAATAAATTTCGTAGCAACCGATGCCCACAAGCTCGTAAGATATACCCGCAAGGAAGTAAAGGCTGAAACAGAAAGTTCGTTCATCCTGCCGAAGAAGCCGGCAAACATACTGAAGACCATTCTTCCAAAGGCTTCGGACGATGTGGTTCTCGAATTCGACGAAAAGAACGCAGTTTTCACTTTTGGTTCAATCCGTTTGGTTTGCCGTCTGCTCGAAGGAGTTTACCCCAACTACAATTCGGTAATTCCGCGCGAAAATCCCAACAAGCTTGTCGTTGACCGTGTTGAACTCTACAATTCGTTGCGCCGTATCGGTATGTTCGCAAGCCAGTCGAGCAACCTCGTAGGTCTCAAGATAAACGGAAATACTCTTGAAATCTCGGCTCAGGATATGGACTTCTCGATTTCGGGAAAGGAAGTAATCAACTGCCAGTACGAAGGCGATGAGATGGAAATTGGATTCAAGTCGAATTTCCTAGGCGAAATCTTGAGCAACATTTCAACACCGGAAGTCACAATAGAACTTTCCGACCCGACACGCGCAGGAATAATCTTGCCGAAGGACAATGAAAATCCCGACGAGGATGTCCTGATGCTCCTGATGCCAATGATGATAAACAGAATGTAACACAATACCGATTACCCGAGCAATCGGGTAATCTTTTTTATAGACAATATGAGAATACAACTTCATAAGCCGATAGTCTTTTTCGACCTTGAAACAACAGGCGTAAATATAACCACCGACAGGATAGTGGAAATTTCGGTAGTCAAGGTTTTCCCAAATGGGGAAGAGATGCGCAAGACATACCGTATAAATCCCGAAATGCCAATTCCACCACAGGCGACAGCAGTACACGGAATTTCCGACGCAGATGTAGCAGACTGCCCTAAATTCAAGCAAAAGGCAAAGGAACTGGTAGAAATTTTCAGCGATGCAGATATTGCAGGCTACAACTCCAACAAGTTTGATGTTCCTCTGCTTGCCGAAGAATTTATCAGGGCAGGTGTCGATTTCGACTTGAAAAAGAGAAATTTCGTTGATGTGATGAGCATCTTTATGAAGAAGGAGCCTCGTAATCTTTCGGCAGCCTACAAGTTCTACTGCAACGGTGACCTCGAAAATGCACACTCGGCAAATGCCGACACCGAAGCTACCTACGAGGTTTTCAAGGCTCAGGTTGAACGCTACGGTGACATCGGAAACGACATTCCAGAAATTTCAAAGTTTTCGTCGTACAACAACAACGCCGACTTTATGGGAAGGCTCATCTACGATGCCGACCATAGGGTTGTCATAAACTTCGGCAAGTACAAGGGAATGCTCCTGACTGATGTTTTTAAGAAGGACTCTGCCTACTACGACTGGATGATGAAGGGAGAGTTTCCGCTATACACCAAGAAGATTCTAACTGATGAATATATGAAGTTCAAGATGGAATCTAAGAAATAGAAAAAGCCTCAATTCGAGGCTTTTTTATTGGTAACTATATACAAGTCGACTAAAGTATGTGCTACTGAATTGTCATTGCTTGTTTCACTGCGCGAGCTAAAGGTTCCACAAGTTAGAACAATAACGCGATACGGAACGGGGAGCGTAATATTGTTCAACTATGCGGAACGCACAGCCTCGTGAAGCAGAGCGAACAATCTCCTATAGAAACGTTTTCAATTGGAGATTACTCACTTCGTTTCGTGAAGGAGTTCCGCATAAACGAACTCACAAGCAACGTTCCTTATGCTGTTCGTTCTGTTTTACGGACCCTTTAGTGCACGAAGCTTGCGAGTAATGACTCAGAGGGCATAGGACAAAAACACATTGCGTCAACACGTATATAGCTACCTTTTTATTTCAGCCTAGTAATACCAGCATAGTTTATGTGCGGATGTTTCTTTAGAAAATCGATAGTCATTTCGTTTGAGTGAGGGAAAACTTTTCCCTTATGCCTGTCGAAACCATAAACACTTGACATATAGCTATTTATTGCAATAGTGTATTTTGCCTTTAGGTTTAGCGGTGTGCCATTGTCAAGCAATATTTCTATGCTTTCGATTTCCTCGTATTCGTTGCGGTGTATAATGCAGGTACAGCCAGAGCAAAACATTGGAAAATCTTCGGTTTTGTAGCAGGCCATTTCGAGCATATCCATTATCTTCTGCCCGCTTACCTTATATTTCATTATTGTGTTGTTGAATGGATCCATCGTATAGATGTCCTTTGCTGTGATTTGTCCTTCTGGCAGTTTGCCAAGTCTTACGCCACCAGGATTCTGGAATGCAAGGTCCGACTTCGTAGCTTCGCGCATAACGTCGGTCATGAAACAGCCTAACGATTCCTTGCTGTCGATGTCGGCATCGTTGTGACCGACCACCTTGCTGAATATTTCGAGACTGCCAAACTCGTCCACCATTTTCTGTATCCTTTCGTCTTTCTTGGCAAAGTCCTTGACAGAAAACACTTGTTGCGCCTTGTAGTCTATTTTTCCATTTGTAAAATAGAATACGCTTACAGTCAAGTAGTTAAGATTCTTGCCCGACTGGGTTATCATTGTGTTTCCGATGAGTTTTGTGCGCTCAATCTTCTTGTGCGAGTGACCGCCGAAAATGGCGTCGAACTGTGGGAATTTCTTGGCAATTTCTATGTCGGCTTCCAGTCCGCAGTGCGAGATAAGGAATAGCATATCACATTCGTTGCGCAGAGACATATATTCGGGCAAAACATCTTCTATTGGCTTGAACGACACCCCTTGGGCATATTTGGGATGAAAGTCGGGAATTCCGTTTTCGCCTACTTGTATTCCACCGATGAAGCCGATTTTCAGACCTTTGTAGTTAATAATTTTGTATGGCTTTATGTTGATGCTATCGTCGAAGTAGGCATTTGCGCAAACATAGTCGAAATTGGACCAGTCAACAACATTCCGCAGACCATCAACGCCTATGTCGAACTCGTGGTTTCCAAGAGCAGATAGGTCGAAATGCACCTCGTTCATCAGTTGCGTAATAGGGTAGGAGGGCTTGGGGTAGCGGTCGTTTACGGGGTGACCTGTTCGGTTGTCACCTGCCGAAATCAGAAGCAGGTCGGGATATTGTTTGCGTAGGGTGTCGAGCAGGGCGGCAAACTGCGGGAAATTGTCGATGTTGCCGTGCATGTCGTTCACCGAAACCACATACAGCACTTTTTCGTCGGTCTGCTGTGCGTTTGCGCTGTGTGCAAATAACAGTAGAACGGCAAATATTATTGCCAGCATAGAATTTTGTTTGTATCGTATAGTACAGTGCATATAAATGCAAACATACTAAAAAAATAACTTTTTTAAAAAGTTTAAATGCGATTTTCTAAATGGTCAGTCAAGACAATGATTACAAATACATTATCTAACTTGCCAATGTGCGATAGGAAATGGGCTATTGGCTTTTTAACTTTATATCCTGTGTCTGCAAGTCAATACAATTGCCGTTTTTCTCGAATGCATCACGAATCCTTTGGGTGCGCTTAATGTTTCGTTTGGATGCTAAAATACTTTCTACCAAATCATTTATATATATTGTTGTTGCAACAGAAAGGCAAGTGAATCCAGCTATATATCCGAAATTTTTGTTTTCCCAAAACCTGCTGTTTCCAGATCCCCATCGAGTTCTTGGCACACTGAGTCCTCCATTATTTTCCCACGAAAAACTTGTTATTGCAAGTCCCATAAACAATGCAAATGGGAAAGCCCTAGTAAATGCAGAGTAGTGGTACCCTTGCATTTTTGTGCCAAGTCCGGGAACAAATAATGACGGCACCCACGATGTTTTTGTTGAAGTCTTAATGTCGGTAATGCGATAATCGGTACTTGCCTCGTCGTTGCAAGTCTTGTTCCATTGCGTTACGGTATATATCACCTTGTATGGCAACGTATCTTTGCTGGTTTTGGCCGATATGTTACGAAGGTACTTCTTGTTGACAGAGTCGATGGAAGGCAGAAGATTGCTTGCGCTTGTAATCATTTTGCCCTTTACTACCTTTACAATTTTTTCACTGCAAGAATATTCTATCTTGCAGGATATTTTTTCTTCCGTATTCATTATCAGTCCGTACTTTGTTGCAGGTTTTAGAAACGAACTGTTGGCAATGCTATGTACATAGCGACTGTATTTTTCGTTATACGGTAATAGGTTGGCTTTATCAATTGGTGTAATCCCGTCAAGTTGGAACATTTCTACGCTTAATTCTCCAGATGTTTTGTTGTATATTCCTGTTTTAAAAGTAAAGTTTAGAGACAACAAATGTTTTAGCGGGGTTCTGCTGTTCTTGATTTCGGTATTTATTATGTTTTCCAGAGAGGCTATTGTGAGGTTGTAGGCAGATGGATTATATTTAGAATACGGTTGAAAATCTTTCTTGGTGTCACCGACAAGTATGCTACGGATTTGATTCACAGAATCATTGTTGCTGTCAATTGATAATATTTCGTCGCAGATAGAAATTCCTTTGGAAATATTTTCATTGACGTTAATCATTTCGGTAAGTTTTGCATATAAATTCTTGACATTGCTGGTTATTACTTGTTTCTTTAGGGTGTACAATGACGAGTCCATAGGCGGATAAATTCCTATTGCCGAATCGATGACGGCGTATGCTTCCTTGAACATCAAGGCCTTGCTGAACTTTTTCGCCCGTTCCATCTTCTTGAATATGATTTTTCCCTTGCGGTCAACAATTTTGCTTATATAACCGTTGATTTCGTCTATGTTTTTTATTGTCAGTTTTATCAACACTGCATTTTCGTCGCATTCTATTTCACATCTGCTACGCTTATCCCCAAACGAATATTGCAGGCTATAAATCTTTTTGCCTTCGGTTGTCTTAATGTATTTGGATGTCAATTCCTGCATCAATTTGGCTATTGAACACGTATTCTTGTGTATATTTGCTTCCACTATGTTGGAAAGTCCGTCCGAAGACTTATATATGACAATAAGAGGCGTGTACAAATGTTCCAAATCGTAGTAGCAGTCGGATGAATGGTAAACAAGCGATATGTTGTTTTGGGTATATACAAATGTTGACGTATCGTTGCTATAATTATACCCCTTGTTGTGCAAAAGTAATTTAATCGAATCAAATTCTTCATTTGTGCTAATGCCGACCAACTGAACAATATCATTAAGTGAGATACAATGATCATCGGATTCCACAGTCTGTGCAGACACTGGCAGAATATATATAAATAGTAATATTACTAATACGACAAATTTAATGTTTCGCATATATCACATCCTAACGTAAGTTATATCTTTTGTAAATAAGCAACAAAAATTAAATGTTGCAAAAATAGTGCATCCGCACAGCTGTTAGATAAAACCACATAATTATTATACTAATAAGTGTAGGTGTGAGTACATATGTAGTTATTTTAATACTATTGGTCGCTATATTTTTATTGTTGGAACATTGGCGTATATGTAATTTTAATTATATTAAAAAGTCTGATAATAATATTAAACATATAGAATATTAGATATATATTGCAATAAGTGAATACAAAAATAAACTTGTAATACAATTTTTATATGGGTGTGAAAATTAGATGTATTAATTTTGTGCTTTATATTTAGTATCAAAATTAGGAAAAATTGTTTTTCAGAAAAATATGAAGAAAATATTTTCTACACTAATGGTTGTATGTTTATTATTTTGTGCAACAATAGCCCAGACGCGCGAGGAAGTTTCCGTATGGACAAGGCAGGCCGACATTGGTGATGTAAGTATGCAGAAGTTTTTGGGAGAATTGCTCCTGACAGGAAACGAAGAGGGTATGCCTAAGGATCGTGAGAAGGCTTTGTATTGGTATAGTAGAGCTGCAGATCAGGGCGATGCCGACTCACAGTTCATATTGGCAATGGAGTACCGCGACAGCGACAAGGAAAAGGCGCTCCATTATATGATCGAGTATGCAGGACAAGGGTTTGCAAACGGGCAGGCTGTTTTAGGCTTCTGGTATATGGGTAACGATGGTTTTGTCAAGAACTATCAGCAGGCGGTATATTGGTTGCAAAAGGCTGCAGAGCAAGGGAACTTGGATGCGCAAAAGGATCTTTCATTATGCTATGCAAAGGGATATGGCGTACAAAAGGATGAAAATATGGCCAAGTACTGGAGCGAAAAATCGCAGAGCCAAGACACCGATAAAACCCTCGCTGAAATACAATGGCTTGATTTCAAGTCGTATGTAATGACTAGTAATATGCAACTTTACATAGGCATAAAGTCGAATTCGAAAATCGAAAATGTAACGCTTACCCTGAACGGCGAGACAATTAAGGGTCTGAAAGAGATAAAAGGTCTGGGATTTAACATCAACTTGCAGGGAAACATTAATCTTGCGGAAGGTGCCAATGTGTTGAAAATTGCCGTAACCAATGCCGTGGGAACTCGACGTGAGGAAAAATCGGTGGTATATGCTCTTGCAAGCAACAATTTGGCATCGGTTGATTGGCTCGAGTTTGAAGCATCGGCATCAAGTCGCGACTACAAGATGAAACTCGGCATCAAGTCGGACTCAAAGATAGAAGATGTAAGCATATTGCTGAATGGTGTGCAGGAACGTGGCATAAACGTGGTGGAAGTTGACGGATACGATATGACTGTGGAAAAGACCGTTACCCTTGCCGACGGACTCAACCGTATTGTGGCAAGCATCCGTAGCCCCGAAGGCATTGTAACGACAGAGCGTGTAGTCGTTTATAATAACATAAAGACAAAACGCAAATTCGACGACAAGCGTATTGCAATGGTAGTCGGCAATTCTAAGTACAGCAACGAAATAATGAATCTTCGCAACCCAGAACACGATGCTACAGATGTTGCCGCCAAGCTCAAGGAGCTTGGGTTCGATGTTATGTTGCTTATTGATGCCGATTTTGAAACAATGGACAGGCAACTTTCGGAATTCGGCACAAGGGCCAAGGATTATGACGTCGCAATGTTCTTCTATGCAGGACACGGAATACAGAGTAAAGGTGTGAACTATCTTCTGCCAACCGACATCAACAACCTTACCGAAGATAATATTATGTTCAAGTGTATCAATATGGAGCGCATACTGGTTATCATGGAGGGCTCAAATTGCAAGTTAAATATTGTTGTGCTTGATGCTTGCCGAAACGACCCGATATCACGTGCTTGGCACAGGGGCGCCGAAGGCTACGGACTTTCAATTATGAATGCTCCATCGGGTACAATAATTTCGTTTTCGACAGCGCCAGGCTACACCGCACTCGACGGTCAGGGCGAACACAGCCCTTATACCGAGGCTTTCCTCAACAATCTTGACATTCCAGACATTGATGTACTGCAGTTCTTGAAGATGGTAGGTGCTGAGGTTATCGAGAAAACAAAGAATGCTCAACGACCGTGGATGTCGTCTTCGTTTACTGGTGATTTCTATTTCAACAGGCAGCAATAAAACAGAGACTATGAAGCCGATAAGATTTTATGTTACAATGATTGCTGTGTTTGCCACCGGGCTGTCGCTTATGGCGCAACAACATTTGTCGGGTTGTGTATATTTGCCTGAAGTTGATGGCAAGGCTCTTCGTCGTCCGTATCTCGAAACAAGGGACTACTTGACATTGCCACGGATGCATTCTTTGAAGAAATATTGCCCAGAAGTAAAAGACCAAGGCGATTACAATACCTGTACGGCATGGGCAACAGCATACGCGGCAAGAACAATCTGCGAGGCTGCTTCATACGGATGGACAAATGCCGATTCAATAACAATGGAGGCATTTTCTCCTGTGTTCGTGTACAAACAGATTGCTATTTCTGCCGATTGCAAGGAGGCTTCGTCAATAGGCGAATCGCTAGGTAAGCTAAAGGATGTTGGAACTGTCAAGTATTTGTTGTACGATGAACCTTGTGCAGACAACATTCCGCCAGAATTGCAAAACGATGCATCAAACTACAAAATAGATGATTATGCTTTGATATTCAGCGATTACGGAGAAGAAGTAAACAAGGTTCTGATGACAAAGAAAGCATTGGTACACAATCGTCCAGTAATAATTTCAATGTCGTATTACACCTCTTTTGACTCCGTAACCGAACTTTGGAACGGTAATATGGATATGAAAGTCGGAAGCCACGCCGTTTGTGTTGTCGGTTACGATGACGACAAGTTTGGCGGTGCATTTGAGATTATGAACAGTTGGGGTCCAAAATGGGGCAACGGCGGATTTGCTTGGATAAGATACGATGATTACAATAAAATAGTTCGTTATGCATACGACCTTTACATCAGGAAATTGGAATTGTCGTGGAGTCCAGTTAATGGTGAAAAATATAACGTTTCCGGTTCTATTGATTTTGTAAACCGCAATGGTGATCGTTGTATGGACTTTGTGCTTGATACTATTGGCGAAATGGTTCATTATTATACCGATGAGGATTATATGTCTGGAAAGAAATTCCGTCTTTCTGTCGGTTGTAGCGACCCTGTATGGGTATATGTGATTGCAACCGATTTGCATAATAATATCTCAAAGCTGTTCCCATATTCAAGTAACGTAAATGCTTATATGAACTATAAAGAGAGCCACATCCCCATTCCCGATGAAAAACACGAATTCATACTCGATAATAATGTCGGTACCGACTATTTCTGTGTGCTTTATTCGCGGGTAGAACTCGACATCGACGCACTTATTGACAAGATTAAGGAAACTGACGGTTCAATTTATAGGAAACTCAGGAATACGCTTGGAAATCTGCTTGTTAGACAGAACGATGTGATTTATGAAAGCGACAAAGTCGCTTTTAGTTCAACATCTACGGGTATGGTTGTCCCTCTGGTTGTCGAAATTTCACATCGTGGAATAAGCGAATAGTGCTATTCTACAATTTTTTGCTTCAGCATCTCCACGTCAATCGGTACTACGCCTACTTTTTCGCAGACAATTCCGCCGGCGAGGTTTGAAATGCGTGCTATTTCCTCTACGTCGTCGGTAGTGGTGAGCAGCAACGAAGCAACGCTTATCACCGTGTCGCCGGCACCCGAAACATCAACGATGTCGCGTATTTGTGCAGGAATGTGGACATATCTCTTTTGGGTGCAAATGAGGATGCCGTTTTCCGACAAGGTCACCATTAGTATGTCGATGTTGTTCTTTCGCAGGAACTCTTTTGCGTGAGGCTTCAGCGTTTCGGTGTCGGTGCTGCGCTCAATCTTGCAGCCTTCGCAGAACTCCTTGAGGTTAGGTTTGAACATAGTAACGTACTTGTATGCGTCGAAGTTGCGCTTCTTAGGGTCAACGGTAACCTTGATTTTGCTCTGCCGGCACAGCATTGTAATGCGGTGTATGATGTCGGGCGAAAGCAGTCCCTTGTCGTAGTCTTCGAAGACAAGCACGTCGATGTGTTCGTTCTCGATAATCTGCGAAATGCGGAACATCAGTATTTCCTTCAGTTCGTCGGAAATCTGCGAAGCATCCTCGTCGTCGATGCGAAGCAGATGCTGTCCACCGCTGATAACGCGCGTCTTGGTGGTGGTCTTGCGGTTTTCGCTACTTATTATGCCGTTGTCGGGTAGATTGTTCTCGTGCAAAAGTTCGCGGAAAATATGTCCCATACTATCGTTGCCGATTACTGAGCAGAGATAAACTTCGGCTCCAAAGGCGGCAATGTTAAGAGCTACGTTTGCGGCTCCGCCGAGGCGATATTTCCTGTCGGTTACCGAAACCACAGGTACTGGTGCTTCTGGCGAAATGCGGTCAACCTTGCCAATCATATATGAATCAATCATTACGTCGCCGACGACGATGGCCTTTTTTGCTGCTAACCTTTCGGTATCTATTTTATCAGTTTTTTGCTGTCCATCCATTTTATTGCTTCCTGTTTTGCTTTCTTGTTCATTTTCGAACTGTTCTGTACTACGAAGTCAAGCACCCACTTGTAGTTGCTTTTCGAGTAGTTCCTAAGAGCCGCACCTATTGCACGATTTACTATTTTGTTGTCGCTACTGATGTTGGAGTTTATCGATTCCGCAAGCAGTTCGGTATTTGTCTTGTCCTTGAATGTGCGCTGGAACATTATTGCGGTTGCTTTCAGCCACTGGCTTTTCGATGTAATCCAGGCTTTTATGAATTCGGAGGCTATGCGCGGATACAT